>DASQWJ010000154.1:0-8319 GCA_035640315.1 Nitrososphaeraceae archaeon | reverse complement strand
GATGTCATTCAGATTGTCGCTCACAACATCACTTACCTTAAGCTTATTGTAGTTCTTGCTCAGCACATTAACATCCTTCAGGTAATTCTTGCTCAGCACATTAACATCCTTGAAGTTACCAATCTTGTTGTTGTTCAATGCCTTAAAGTGGTTACCACTCAATATATCACCTGTTTTCACATTGCCAATGTTGTTGCCGATATTATTGTCCTCTACGCTTACTAGACTGCCACCACAGCAATCTTTACCCCCGCCACCGCCGCCATCGCAACTTTTTCCACATGCTATTGCTTGTTGCATTGGTAACGAATATATTGCTGCAACTGCCAGTACTATTCCCGTAAGGAGAAACATTCCTACTTGCTTTGTTTTTGTTTGCATTAAAATTATACATTTTTAAATTATTTTAAAGACTCCGTTTACTATTTTGCTAATCTTCACACATTTTGTACGAGAGTTGAACATTGTTCAACATTGTTGTACTAATTTTAATGATAACTTATAATACTATTTCAAAAGATAAATTAAGTATGTTTGGCGTTGGGTTTCCAATTTTTACGGGACTATTTACTATCGGCTCTATTAAGGATTTTAGAAGTTCGCCAAAAAAAATTGAATACTTTGTAGATATATCATGGTTAATGGAAAAGCAGTGTTTTGTGTTATGCACTTTATGCTGATAAGCAGGAAACCTACTAAACAATATTTCTAGGAAATCAATAAGAGTATGTATCGTGACATCACCAAAAAAGTACATTATATATTCTCGCGCTCTATTGGTGCCAAACTCCCTAGCTTCTTCAATAAGATCCTTTTCCGCTAATTTATCTAACCAAATTCTGATAGCTTCTTTGCTGGTCGGAATGAAACCCAACTCCTGAAAATACATATCGCGACTAATCCAATCTTTTAAGATTTGGTTGATTAGTTTATTTAATGACAGCTCCTTTTTCTCTGCTTCTTTCTTAATGCGGACAAGTACTTTTTCATCTATTCTAAATCCCTGATGAATCGATTTAGATTTAATACTGATTTCTTGTACTTCCACAATGTTAAATAATTTTCGATAATAATAAATGCTTCTTACAAATGTTAGTGATAAACTAATATTAATATAATAATGTTAGAAATTTCTAATTATAAATTATTTTCTCTTCGAACTACGGAATTTGGTACCTTATCTTAATGATCTTAATAAAGTATATGACACTTAGATCTAACTAAATGAAAGGTCAGCTATCTCTATTTTTTGGTAACGAGGAGTATCTCGGATGTTGACCTTACTGTCAGAAATAGGATTAAGACTAAACCTAATGAGGTCAAAATTAGTAATTGAATAATTTTTCGCAGATTTGGTCGAGAACAAGCAGAATGGAAAGAAACTATAGCCAATTTCTTACTTTGACTGCTATTAGGTTATTAGATAATGACGAAGATGATGATCAAGTGTAAGAATTGTGGATTTGAATTTCCTTCACGGTTTCAAGAAACTCAACAATCATTTCAGACAGCAAACAGTTTGATGCATAATGAAGCTTGTCCGAAGTGTGGCTTGATTTTTAAATATAATAAGTCCGATTTTTTTTTCCTGTAAATCTGTGTTGTATAACTACTGACACTACAATATTATTGACCTTATAATTCATACATTAAGTATGTATCTCTATGAAGTTAGAACCAGTAATAAACGGCGAAATTATTGGATTGGGCTTTACTGCTCATCAAGGGATCCTGATTCTAAATAAGTGAATCAGATTTGTCAAGTTTACGATTTTTTGGTTACGCCAGCTTGAAAAACAATCAATTCATCTCTTACTCTCTCATTTAGTCTATTCATGGAAATAGGTTTCTCAATAGTTGAATCTATCACATCTTCTTTCATATATTTCTGATACAATTCGACTTCTTCAAAATTATAGGCACTCATCAATATCGTTCTTACTTTAGGATTTAATGTCTTTACTTTTTTGAGTAATTCCAACCCTTTAGACCTTGCATCCTCAAATCTGAAATAACTAATTCATAACTTTGATAGTTTTATGTAAAAGTGTTGAATTCGCCATTACAGGATCAACCAATGAGAAAACAGCTATTCCATCAGTATTTCTAGCAGGGCCTCGCGAAATAGTTTAGCGATATGAAACTTATCGTCTACCACACTAGCCATATTCTTGTTGTTAATCAAGTATTATTCTCCGATATGTATATAGATAAACCAATTGGATTAAAGCCTCAATAGTATGACTGCTTAGTTAGTTAAGTCTTTTCAACGGTTTAGGCAATTATCAAAAAACTATATTATCTAGACTATTTGAATAGAATATGTTGAAGATTCATTTTGGTCTGCTTGTTGTATTAGTTTTACCAGTATTTCCTGTATACGCAGCTTCGTACACAACCGTGCCAAATCCGCCGCTGCCCCATGAACTTAAAGCAAGTTGTGATAGCGGTAATTTCTCGTCTACAGCGTGCAATATCGCAGGTGAATTGATATTTCTATCACCAAGTGATATTGCTTTGTACGGATTGTCCAACAACGATCCCAAGGTGATTGAGCAGACACTCGAACTATTGGATAATATGACATTAAATAAAGTATTACAAAGTATTACAACGGAGGAACTTGTTATACTAAGACAAAAAATAACCAATCAAACTTTTGATGATCTTGTTCCAGAGCCATTGCATGAAAGTTTAATGAATAGATTATCACAGAATTAGTAAATAGCATATACTGAATTTTTAGTACAATGCGGTATTCTTAACAATATATTCCTTTAATTCAGCAAGATCAATTTAATAATTACAAATGAGAAATAATAATGGTTCCTAAAATTTCCGATCCTAATATTTATATCAAAAATAAAAAAATTTTCTCTCATTCATGTTTTCAAAATAGAGAATTTATTAACTTCAATGACAATAGATGATCTTATTGAGTCACAAGATAAGGTCTAGCGATGGAGTTAGCATTAATATTGAAGATATAGGAAGTGGAACTCCGATAGTTTTTTTACATGGTTGGCCAGTAAATCATAAAATGTTTGAATACCAATTTACGGAACTACCCAAGCATGGCTATAGATGTATTGGTATAGATTTGAGAGGATTTGGAGAATCAGATAAGCCTTGGAGTGGATACAATTATGATACTATGGTAGATGATGTAAAAAGTGTTCTTGATACACTTGACTTACATAATGTAGTCCTTGTAGGTTTTTCAATGGGAGGTGCAATTGCTATACACTATATGGCCCGTTACCAAGGACAGAAGATAGGTAAACTGGTGTTACTGGGAGCAGCTGCCCCGTGCTTTACCAAGCGAGAAGATTTCCCATATGGGATTGATAAGGCTGCAGTTGATGATCTCATTAAACAAACTTACTTGGATCGACCATCAATGCTCAAAAACTTTAGTGAAATATTTTTTGCTAACTTCGAAAAACTGAGTCCTGAATTTAAGATATGGAATCTAAGCCTTGGTTTAGCAGCATCTGCTCATGCAACTATTCAATGTGCTTTAGAGCTTAAAGAAGCGGATCTAAGATCGGATCTTGCAATGATTAAAGTTCCAACCCTCATAGTTCATGGAACTAGCGACAAAATTTGTCTATTTGATTTGGCAAAATTCATGCATGATCGTATCAAGGGATCTCGACTTGTACCTGTTGAAAACGCAGGACATGCATTTTACTATGAAGAGAAAGAAAAGTTGAATACAGAGCTTGTAAATTTTATATCCTGAGATTAGAAATTAGTATTGAAATTAGTAACTAGTTATGTTATGAGGAAGCGTGATTCAAATTTCTCAATGTTATTAAAAATGAATCAGGAGATATTTTTAGCCGTCTTCTACATAACCTGATAAATTCATCGTATTTTACATTTCTTTGTTCCTTTTCAATTGCTATGATCTCTTGAATTTTGAGTGATTGTTGTTGTCCCAAAGAGTTTAGATAGTCAATTGTAAAATCATAATCATGAATTACCCCAAGAACATCTTGAAGTTTTTGAAGATTTTTCCTTATTTTGATCATCATGTTATTTTCATCTGGTATCAATTCCAACAAATATCTTAATTTTTTGCAGGCAATTCTCAGATCATGTAATTCTTCTAATCTCATTGAATTGGTAATAACAAGCGGAAATGTCGCCTGTATCGTTGAAATCAAATTTGATACAATTTTACCGTGTCTTTTTGCCAGCTCTTTCTCTGTTACGCCGATCTTGTCTACAATCTTGCTGGTATCTATCCTTTTTAAGGAACGAGCTATTGTCTTAGCATGTAGTAACTTTGCATCTCTCGTTGCCTTCAATGTTTCAAGAAGGCTATTTCTTTGAGTATTTGGGGGATATTTTTGTAGCTTTTCATAAATAATATCCAAATCCCGAATTTCACTATTAACCTTAAAAAATTCCTTACATTTTAGTAAATAATCTGACAATGACGAATGACTCCTATTGTTCTTTGGCAACAGCATAAATGTAGCATCAAGCCTCCTGATAGCAGTTCTGACATCATGGATCTGTTTTGAATTTGGAGTCTTCAAATATTTATTAACTCTATTATCAACCCTCTGGAGATTCTCATTCAATCTAGTGAGGAATGGTAAAAGGTACAACAAGTAGATAGACTAAGAAACAACAATTTGATTTATTAATTTTCTAAAATGCTTAAAAGCAAAAACAAATTATTACGATCTGCGATGAGTCCGGTATAATCTTGCCCTGCATTGGTCCTTTAAGCCCTGATTCAGTCACGTTACCCCTGAAGATCATGCCATATATAGTGTCCTTATCTTTGCTTGTAGGAGTATAAAGTAAATCCGCAACGACATCACCGTTTTCTCCATTTTTTCCTTCATGAATATGTGCCGCCGATGCGTTTGACATCCCGGAGACATTTACCCTGTAGCCAATGGCTTCGTTTTCTGCCAACTTGAAGTCTGCGGCAGCGGTGGCAACTGATTCAACTGAAGGGACTTTATTTTGTCCACTCAAGTGTCCCGTCCATGGGTACTTTGCTGCATATACCTGATCGACTGCTGAGCCGACAAAGAAAACAGATAGTGCTATAGTTGCAACAAAAATTGTTAGTAAAAACGTTCTACTTGTACAGATCTGCCTTAAATTGGTAATTGGGATTATTTGTTTTTCCTTTAGGCTTAACAATCTACGCTATCTAAAGCAGACAACCTATGGCATTCTTATTTGAGTTAGGCATGGTCACCATATAGATCTAAATGACCATATAGACATCATGATTTTCTAATTGGATTTTCTAACTCGCTTTTCAATAATTTGATATTCATATTATAGGGAACAAAATTTCCTAGTATGATTAAATTGAGACGTCAATGCGGATTTATCAATGAATGGGTATTCCGTCCAATAGTACAGCTTGCTTCGATATTATTTTATAAAAAAATGATGTTCGTTGTCATCATAACCCAAGTCAGTGAGTTTTAGTACATTAAAGCCGTTTGTATGTAGGTACTGCATCTCTCTGTCAAACAATTCAGGCGAAGTGTCATATTTAGTGTAAGTATCAATAGAATGATAACCTACTACTGGAATTGCTACTATTTTATTTGCCCTTAATGTTATATTGATTCTGGGCTTCAACCAAATTAACAAATTCGGTAAATAACATATTTGATATTTCAGTTACATGTGGATCTAAAGTGGTATAATTGTAATTTATTCTGGTGTGAAATCGATCATGAGACCATTCCCTTATAGCGTATTTATGGGTACGGGTTACTGTACCATCATCAGAATATGGATTGCAGTCCTTCTGATACTTGTAACTTCTTGTTTCAAATCCATAATTGATCCAACCATCACAATTTAGAAACATAAGTCGAGAATGGCCTGATAGTCCAAAATCATAATATTCAGAAATCATTTTTAGTATCGTAGAATTGTCTGCACCCCTATTGAAGGGAATCTGAAAGTAAGTTGGTTTTAGGCCCTGATCTTCTAGGCAGTTCTTTGATCCTTGTATCTCATCCTCGAGTGCTTGTGATGATGACAGATTGAATAAATATCTATGTTCCATTCCATGTGACTCTATGTCATGTCCTTCCTTAGATAGCAATCTAATTTGATCCCAATTCATTGGTGTGAATCTATTTTCTAGTTCCTCCCTCCCATTTGCCAGTTTATAGTAACCATTTCCATCGATGAAACTACATATTATAAAAAATGACACTTTGAATCCGTATTTATCGAGTATCAGTTTGGCATTAGTAAACTGTGTATCGTAACCCCTATCAAACATTATGATAACAGATTTTTCTATATTGGAACTTGATGAAACTGGTATTGTATGATGGCTATTTTCTTGATTGTCAGACTCACCAAAAGTCATGGAAAAGAAAAACGAAAATAGAAGCATGTTAGATGAACAGAGAATAAACTTGGAGTGCAAATTCATGTAGTTGCATAAATTGACAAGGATACTAATAACTAGTTCAATATTTTTATGATAGTTGAATATAGTAGACATGGTTCAATATAGATCGAATACAGATATACATTAGATTGGTTGTCGGTTCATGTTTTGGAAATCCCTATATATCAAGCATCAAAAAATTACTGTATATGATACGTTTACAATGGATCACTCCTGTGGTGGTTCTAATGCTATCAACAATTACAAGCATGGGATATCTAATACTAGTTATTCCATATGATTCATACACGCATGCTGTAAGAGCCAATGTAACTGCATCCAATCCTATAGTCGTTAATCCACAACTTGATGTAGAGGTTTATTTTAAAGGACTCAGAGCGCCAACATCCATGATATTTTTGGGTCCAGATGACATACTGGTAACACAAAAGAATGAAGGAACGGTTGAAAGAATTGTAAATAGAACTTTAGGTTCACAGCCACTCATTACAGTTCCTGCTGCAAGTAAGGACGAAAGGGGCTTACTTGGAATAGCGGTTTCAAGCGATGAGGGCAATAAGACATCTGTTTTTCTTTACTACACCGAAAAAGGTCCTAAAAAAGGAGAGGCACTTGGAAATAGGATTTACAAGTACGAATTAAGCGAGAATGCCTCAAAGTTGTTAAATCCGAAACTTCTCTTAGATCTTCCTTGGGAACCCGGGCCAGGACATAATGGAGGAGTATTAAAAATTGGACCAGATAATAATCTCTATGCGACAATTGGCGATGTCATGAGGACAGGTCATAATGAAAGCCAATTATATGAAACCCAAATCCAGAATTTGCAAAACGGAAAGGAACCTGATGGACGAGCAGGTATTCTAAGGATCACCCAGGATGGTGAACCCGTAAATCTTGGAATAATCGATGATCGATATCCACTTAATCTTTACTATGCTTACGGCATAAAAAATAGTTTTGGAATGGATTTTGATCCTCTAACTGGTGCTCTATGGGATACGGAAAACGGTCCTACATTTGGTGATGAGATAAATCTAGTTGAACCTGGTTTTAACAGCGGCTGGAAACAGATACAGGGAATCTGGAAAGTAAATGCAACATTAGATAAGAACGGGATCGCTCCTACTAACGGTGAAGGATTAGTAAATTTTGCTGGTAAAGGAAAATATAGTATTCCAGAATTTACTTGGGATAAGTCAGTAGCTCCAACGGCACTTACATTCCTAAATACGGATAAACTCGGACAAGAATACAAGAATGATATTTTGGTAGGCGACATAAAGTATGGCAGTATTTATCACTTCAAATTGACTGCCGATAGAAAATCATTGGACTTGAGTGGCGAATTAACTGATAAAGTAGCCAATACAAGTGAAGAAATTTCAAAAGTCATATTTGCGTACGGATTTGGGGGTATTACCGACTTGGAGATCGGACCTGATGGGGACCTATACGTTCTTGTATACGATAAGCAGGACGGGAGAATTTATCGAATTCATTAATCTGTGGAATCTAGTTCGACTCAAGGCTATCCACATATTAGTCGTGAATATGAAATCAACAAATTAAGGTTAAGCTCTAGATTTGAAGCAGAAATAATACAGGTGATATGTTTGCTCGCGAGTGAAACAGGAGTGAGTAGGGACAATATACCAAAAATGCTACCAAATCTTCAATCTATGCATATATGACATCAAAATTGCTGCAAGACAGCGAAATAAACGGAATCATGTCTATCTAATGGATCCATTAAATATTTTGGTGATACTATAAGGGCATGGTTTCCCAGGACGATAATAGAAGGATGCAAGAAGAATTGCTTCAGATGGAGATACGACGTCGTCAAATGGAGGATCTGCAAGAGCATACTGAAGAGTCGCGACGCCAGATGGAGGAAC
>DASQWJ010000153.1:0-6189 GCA_035640315.1 Nitrososphaeraceae archaeon | reverse complement strand
GGCAAAGGTTCTAACCCAGTTTTCATAAAGGGTAACAGTTGGTAACAGTTGAGACTATGTTTCATATTCGCTTGAGAATTCTTTTGGTAGTATTGATAGCTCAGTTTAATAGAAAAGTAACAAACGATACCAACCTGTATAATATTTCTTGATGAAAGTTTTTCCGATAGGCAAATAGTAAATCAACATTTGATCTTCGATTGATGTACCACAGATGTTAAATAAAGTTCACGTGGCACAACATGATAGTAACGACAGTCCGATGTCAGGAATTTTATGTCCTATGATTTCATCTGAATTTACCTAGATAGAAATTCTGATGTCGATTATATTGGCAGGTTTATATGAACTGCTTTTTACTAGTGGACTAAGACGACAGTCAATCGTAGAACGTACCTTGAACTTAAAATCAGATGGGCCTGGATATAATGATCTCCTTAGTGTTCTTCAGCTCAACTTCTATTATTAAGAAAGTAACAATAATAGTTACTATTCAACTATGTCAGTTAACTTAAAGATCGATGATCTAAAAAGAGTAACAGATTAAAATGAAAAGCATGAAATAGATATGAGTTTGGCCGATTGCACATTGATAGTACGTTGAGTTAGGATACAATCCATGAGAATATCTTCTATGCACTCATATGAATAAATGCTTGGCAAGTAAAAGGAACGATGTTTATGTAAGAATCTTACTAACAATTGGAACCCCTCTGTTTCCACTCTACTAAACTAGATATATGCTCAAATAATCGATTGAACCAAATATACATAATCTTTATCTTTCATGAGGCGTTCTCATTTCAAATGAGGAAACAAACAATAAATTTTAGTATATCAATAGTACCAATGCCATACGAGAATATTCTCTCTCATTGTGAGATAAAAGATTGATTCCTTCTTCAGTTAGAAAGCAGGCCATTGTGTACATATTGGATCTGAATCTAGATATGCTAGGGCAAAGATGCTGCAATTTGCCGATCCAAATTTCTAATTAAATGCCTATTTGAATTGTAAATCATGTCAATAACTTGAGAATAGACAGTGATTAGAGTTTGGCTTAAATATCGTGATGTACTTACATAAGTTGTGAGTAGCGTCTTGTCAATTATTTCGTTATTGGCACTCATTGCATTATCTACGCTATCTGCTATCAATCTGAATATGATGATAGTACATGCTGAAGATCTCCCGTATTGCGCCAGTGGTGAAGGAAAGAATGGTGTTAGTGTTAAGATATGTAGTATCGATAAGGAAAAATGCGAGGAAAATGCAAAAGAACACGAAATTTCTGCCTCTTGCAAAGAGACAGATTAGTTAGTTTTTGGATTCAGCTAAATTATCTTGTTTACTAGTCAATTCTAGTTTATCTCATGAATTGAACTGTTGGTTGGCATAACCGAATTGCAATCTTCGTTGACGCATGTGTTTTTACTCTGATACCCATCATAATCTGAAATGATCTTGCATTTACCATTTACACAAATTTGAACGGTAGTATCAGCATATGTACTGGGCAGGATGAGAGTATCTACTAGAAATAAAGAGAATATTAGCGGGATCACTCCATAAAAAATACGATATATCACATTCTCTTAACTTGTAATAGATATATCTGAGATTTGACAAAATAGACTGGAAGATAAGCAATGAAATGTGTTTCATACAATTCTTTAATTAGAAGATAACCTTTAGTTATGAGAACAGCACCTGTAAAAAAGGCTGAGTTTATGATAAAACAAAAACAGATACTTGGAATTTTGGGGGCCTGCTTTGCACTGGGAGGTGGCATTACTTGGTATTTTCACCATTATCTCTTCTCCTCAATACTTTGGGCTATGGCAGGAATCATGGTGTGGAAACTGAATAAAATGAAAAAGGGTTCAAAGAAAGGATAACCTTCTGCAATTATGGTGAATACTTATCTCGTACTGTAAATTCGTTATCTCTTTATACAATCATTTAGATAGTTCTATCAAGTGATTTTTAGTAATGATTTTTCTAAATGATATTATCTAATTTCTTAAAAGAAATCAAAATGGTATGATATTAGATAAATCAATTGCAAATAGAAATTGACGAGTGTGTTTACTGGATACTTCACACAGTCGTATCGAGTGATTTGCTGAAATACAATCATGTTACTGTGAGAGAAGAAAACCTTGAGTTTATCGTAGTTGAAGCCAAGAATTATTGCATTGACTTGTCGGGGTTGACAAAAATAGAAAAAATTACTGGGATGAAGTTATTACAGATGAAATCCTTCAATGGGATCTCACATCTTTGGTTTGGTAGAAAAATGAAATTAGTGTCTCAATCACAACTTACTAGGTAGTTCTAACTTGCACCCCGAATTGGATAAACAAAGTATTCCGGAGAAGTTACCCTGGTTGAAAAAATTTAGAACTAGATCTATTCATTATTGACTAAATTCTTCTATTCAGTCTTATTGTTCTTGAGTCCGAAATAACAGGAATGGCATTGAGATTTTGCATGTATGACTCCGAGATTTCCGCACGTAATACATTTCTTATCATAATCAATCGTAGAATCAGAAGACTTTATCTTCTGCATACATTTGCCACAAACAGGAGCTTCAAGCGCATAGCTTGAAAGAAAGCCTTTTCCGCATTGGTTACACCTAAGGCTGTACATCTTTCCTTTGGGTCTCCACTTCCTAAATACGTCTGTAAATCCCATATTCCAACATATTGTTAAAAGACTTTATTAACGTACATTTACGCCTGCTCAATTTAGCCGGCTAAACATTGCGTCCTAAAGTCACCGTTATTCTTACTTTATGATCACTTAGTTTCTTAAAATGTGAAAACTTGTTAGTATTTGACTAACATTGCAAATAAATAGAGAATATTTAGTGTGATTTTTAGAGATTTCAACAGAAGACCATCGTGTTTCAACCGGTGGATGAATGTCATTCCTGTTGACGAGTATAACGTTCAATTACCTAACGAAACATGTCTTGAGGTTCTTACAAAAATGGGAAGCAGACCATAATACATCACCCCATTACTGTTTTTCAAGTTAGGGAGATTTTTAAAGATACGGAGACTTGTCACATCTTAAAACCTTAACTATTGACAGGAGAGTCAAAAGGATTTGCCTCCATAAATAGATGTATGTGGTTTGAAATAACTATGATTGATAATGGTTGCAAAGTGCTATCATTGTAAGATAATCGGTTTAACTAATATCAAACAGATAGCACTTGCTCAGGAATATGAAAACCTACAACATTACTTGCAGACAAGAGAAGACCAAAGGATTGTACTCTGCTAACAAGCAACAAGCAGACAGGTTCTATAACGTCATAAATAAACACAAAAAATATCTACTTTCTATCAGAAATGACCTGCTAAAGATAGAAAAAAATGCGAATACTGTTGCAGAATATTGGTGTCGAATACCGCTGAAACCAGTAAGAGGTGGAATCTGGATTTGCCTGAAAACATACGAAACTATTCCAGCTGATGCAAAAATTTGTGAATCGAAAATATATGTAGACACGATAAGCACTGGCTTTTGGATCTGGTAGTAAAAAGAGATTCCTGAGAAGACAGAATACCAAAATGCAATTGCTATCGATATGGGGATAAAACCCATAGCATGTTCTGTGGACAAGGCTATGAACAAGACAAGATTTTTTGGAAGAAATTTGAACCGTATCAGAGGACATTACTTTTGGTTGAGAAGAAAGTTAGGCATGAAGAAAGCGCTTGATACTATAAAGAAGATAGGAAAATGTGAAAAAAGAATAGTAAATGACATCATCCATAAGATTAGCAGAGAATTAGTCAATAGTGCATTAGAAACAAACGCGATAATAATACTTGGTAACATCAAATATCTCAGAAAGAGGAATCAAAGACGATATAAAAAGCGAATGGCAAGACTACTATCAGGATTTCCATACTACAAATTGACTCAATATATAAAATACAAATCCGCTATGGCCGGAATTAAGGTGATTGAAGTCTCTGAAGCATGGACAAGCCAGACCTGCAATAGATGTCAGGAAAGGGGTAAAAGGAAGACTCAAGGATTGTTCAAATGCGACACCTGTGTTAGAGAAGATAATGCTGATAGAAATCCTGCTCTCAACATAGCCAAACGGGGTTTAGGATATATTTCTAAGTTAGGGGTATCAGTGAACATGCCCAGAACCCCCACATTTTTTAAGATGAGAGAAGCCACTCACTTTAGTGGGTGGTAGTTCACTTAAAGTAAATATACTAAATAATCAAATTACTAAATGGGTAAAAAGATATTGAAAGATGAAAATAATACTTTGAACGATTTCACGGAATATGATATTTTTGAAAAATGGAAAAAATTACAAAATCTTCCCACATTGGGAATGTTTAGTGCGTTGACAAAGGATTACAACGAATATGCACAAGATTTGTTACAACTAAATCAAATTTTGACTGATCTACAAAAATACATGTCAAATTATTGGCTGCAGATGTCCAGAACCCAATTTCAGGCAATTGGAAACGTCCTATTGAAATCCCGATCCGATTCTAAATCAAATACTCCGGATTCTGAAAGATTCAGGCTCCTAGTAATTGATGCGTTTGAAGAGGCTTACAGTGCCCTTTTTTCATCAAAGGAATTTGCTGTTGCATATAATGATGTATACTCAAAGCAACTGGATTTTGTAAACTACATTAATAAGATAGTTGAAAAAAACCTTAGTTTATTAAATATCCCAACTAGGTCAGAATTAGATCAGGTTTTAAAAGATCTGCAAGAAATGAAAAAGACTCTAAGAAATATAAAAAACGGTTATGAAAAACCATTAAGAAAATAAGTTATTGTTATGGTATAAATGATAGTCCAGGATAAAAATACTCAAAATCGGAATCAAATCGATTACTCAAAGATAGCCAAGACAATTGAGTTACTCTCAAGAGGTAATCATATCTCTGTCGGTGATACTCCAAATGATGTTGTTTATGAATCAAGGCTATTCAGACTTTTACATTACCGTAGCCTAGTAAAAAAAGTTTCTCCAACTCCCATTCTAGTTGTTTATGCATTGATCAATAGATCATACGTATTAGATTTGCAGCCAAATAAAAGCTGGATTCGTAATCTTTTAACACAAGGTTTTGATATTTATTTACTTGATTGGAAATCGCCGACGAGGATGGACAAATTTGTCTCATTTGACGATTATGTTAATTCCTATATTGATGATTGTGTTGAAATAGTTCAGAATGACAGTTCTGCAGATAAAATAACTCTTCACGGATATTGTATGGGATCCTCAATGTCTGCAATGTATACTGCACTACATGAAGAAAAAATTAAGAATTTAGTCACAATTGCTCCTGTAATAGACACAAGCAAGGATACAACAGTCATAGCCAACATATCCCGGGAAATGGATATTGATAAACTCGTATCTACAATTGGACTCTTGCCTCCGGAAAAACTTTATGAATGTTATTCAATATTGAAGCCCTTCAAACAGGGTGTTAACAAATACTTTAATCTGGTTGAAAATATAGAAAATGAATCGTTTGTACAGAATTTTTTGCGTATAGAAAAATGGCTGTACGATACTCCCCCAATAGCAGGAGAAACAATAAAACAGTGGATAAATGATATCTATAAAGATAACATGTTATTTAAGAACCAATTTAGGTTAGGTAAGGCTACAGTAGACCTGAAGAAAATTAATGTTCCTCTTCTAAATATTGTTGCAGAAGAGGATCATCTTGTTTCTCCAGAATGTAGCGTTCCACTAAATGAGGTGGTCTCCAGTGAAGATAAACGACTAATTCGATTCCATACGGGTCACGTAGGTTTAATTGCCAGCAGCTATTCACAGAATAACGTATTACCAAAAGTAGGACAATGGCTCAAGACACGTTCGATCTAAATGCAGTCAATCCAAATGCTATTGCTTGATTCATCTGAAAATGAACTAATAGTCTGATTCTAAATTACTTGGCAGTATTATTCCTATGTTTTCTCTCAATTGGAATTACTATGACTTGAACTAGATCTCCGTCTTCAATTTTCAATGCCTGTCTTTCTGCTTCTGGTATTGATATTCTCCCACCACTTTGAATAGTAGTCTTGAACATTGCGTGATTAAAAGTCAGACCCTGAAGCATTGAGAAGAAGTTCTGCATCGCATCCACCTGCAAATTGGAAAAT
>DASQWJ010000152.1:0-6709 GCA_035640315.1 Nitrososphaeraceae archaeon | reverse complement strand
AGTTTTCCTATCACTTACAGAAACTAAGCGTAAGGATATGCATCTATTTTTTGTTAACTATCGCCATAAAGAATAGTACAAGAATAGATAAGCCCATAAACGGAATGACAATTTCTGTAAAGGTATTTTCCAGGGACATATTATGTTCTAAGAACTCATAAAACAAGAATATCCCAAACAACAAAAACGCAACAATTGCATAGAGCAATTTTCGTAGCTTTGTGTTCCTATAGGCAGAAATTGAAAGCGCGATCAAAATTGCAGCAAAGATAGTACCAATTATGTATAGAATACTTTCAATGAGTTCTAAGAAAGGTGTTTCAGTCGTAAGAAATTCCAAAATATTCCCTACAACTATTTGTCATCATGTGATAACGTCAGGAATACCTCAACTAACCTATTACTCCATTTGTTCCATAGATTTGGATGATGTGTTTTTAGTAATTGTTCAATATACCTTGAATCGATCGAATCATCACGCAGTCTATATCTCTTGTACTTTCCTTCCCTTACTTCATCAACCAAATTCAGTTCGATTAGTCTTTTAACATGCCAATTTACAGAAGGTGCCGATATACCCAGTCTTTTTACAACATCAGTTTGTGTAGGATCTCCTTGTTCAATTATAAACAGGATAATTTCTCGTGGTGTTTCTTGATTTAATACCTGCAGTAGTATCTTGTCATGATCTTCAAAGGTGCCGGATTGAAAATGTAATTTATACAAACCTTGCCTCATTGACGTTATTTTTCCTCCTTTCTGAAGTTGATAGGAGTGATATTGAACTGATCCCATCGATAAATCTAGCTCATTTCGAATTTGGCGGAGATAACATCCAGGATTATGCTGAATATACTGTAGTATCCTTTCTTTGTTAGAGTTTGATGGCTTTTTTCGCATGCCTCAGGTTACTCCACTAGAATTAGTACTTTATTGGCCATATTAACTATTTATTGAATCTATTCTATTATAGAGTCTGGCACATATGTCTAACCAGCTTTCCCCTGGGAATTTATTTGGATGTATTTACTCGGCTTATGTACCAGTTAATTCTCTTTTCCAAGAATTCTAGTTGGGATTCATTAATTTTTCCTTTCCGATGCAAGAAGTTCAAGTCTCTCTGAATTTGCTCCAGCTGTTTTATGCATTCTTGCTTATTGTTCTTTGATAACATCTCATATGTATAATCTATATTGGTTAGATTTCTCTTGAAGGATAACCTGGATTTCTGTCTGTAAAACCAACCTCCAATTGTTGAAACTAGACCTATTACTACGGAAGTCAATACAATGAATGTTTCAGTCAAAATTGCACCTTTGAAATTTGCCGTTATAGTTTCATATCCAGTAACATTAAAAAATACCGGGTTTTGTTTTGTATTGTTCGTGACAGCCCAATGACTAAAATCATATCCTCTGTCGGGTATTGCTTCGCATTTTGCTGTTGAAAGCAGAGGCAATGTGGTTGACTCACCGGCTCCCAATTGAATATCGTTACATTTCACAATTCCTGAATTCGGAGGATTTATTTCGACCAAAACTTTTGTAATTATTCTGTCAGTCTTTCCATCGATTGCTATTATTCCATTGGTCCTAGTATTAGTGACATAAGTGAAATTTGTAGTTGGATCTACTGTTAGCTTGCTTGCAATAAGGGGAAAAGTTACCTTTAAAGGTATATTAATGAAGGGATTGTTTACTCCGGAGGCAAGTATTGCTGGTTCCAAGGAAATATCCTTAAGTAGCTTATTTGTAGTTCCATTTATTACACTTACTGAATTGTCCATCAAATTGTTAACATAAATCTTGTTAGTCCGGGGATTAACAGTTATTCCGACTGGATTGTCCCCGACCCTAATATTAGTTTCAATCTTGTTAGATGTACCATTTATAACACTGACAGAATCATTCCTGAAGTTTGAGACATAGATGGTATTAGTTTGTGTATTGATTGCTAACCCAGAAGGTTTTGAACCAACAGGTATAGACGATATCAATGTATTATTATTTCCATCCAAAACAAGTACGCTATCATTTCCCAAATCAGAAACATAGACCTTGTTGGTGTGAGGATTGACTATGATGTCGTATGGTGATGATGCATACTTCAATGACTGTCTTACTTTATTGACAATTGGATCTATAACGCTAATTGTTTTTGAATCCATATTTGCAACATAAATCCAGTTTGCTGCTAAATTGGTACCTATTCCTACTGGAGAACTTCCTACAGGTATTTCAGTTAGTTCTTTGTTTGTAAATCCATCGATTACAGAAACTGTATTAGATTCCCTATTCGAAGAATATATTCTGTTAGAAAATGGATTTACATCAACATCATATGGTGAATCACCAGTGTCGATATTTGCTTCCACTTGGGATGTGTCAATGTCAATAACAGATATGGTATTAGAAAATTGGTTAGCAACATAAATTTTGTTCGTTATGGGATTGATATCAATTCCAATAGGAAAACTACCGGAATTAATTACCGGGTTGGATTTTAGAGATATTACGTTCTCATTATTCTCCTCCTGAGCGTAAATACCAGTGATAAAAAGAGTGAAAGAGAGTGAAATAGCCAATAAAAAATAGAAAGACACTGGTAAATATTTCAAATAAATAATCTATGTTGAATGGGTATAAATAGTAATTACTGGTAACTAACTATCTACAATTATTCATTGTATGCAAAAACACACCTGCCGAAAAGATGAGAATTGTCCGTTTCATAAAAAATTCATCAAGAAGGATTTCCATGATCTAGTTCATCTCGCTTACTTTCTTTTCTTTTCAGTTTTAGATGAAAAACGATCCTAATGATAATATCTACAACTAATACTATAACTCCAGCTATGATAATCATCAGACCATTTATTGTCCAAGAAGGATTGCTGTACATGAATGAATTTTGAGGACCTATGTATGATTCGGACTGCGCAGTAAAAACCAAACCTATCAGTACAAGTACAATACCAATAATTTCAAGTAAAATCTTCATGTATTATCCGATGATTTATTGAAGTCTTCACATCTATAAGTTTTTGAAATTCATTGTTTCATATACATTTTTAGTAACTATAGACGCCTCCAAAAATACGGCCTATTAGATAATACATAATGAATTCATCAGAGGCTGGCACACATTTGTTTTCCATTTATCATATAGCATTTCGGTGACAAAATATGGGAGTCTTCAATGTTCGTCTTACCCAAAGAAAACAATCACATTCCAGTTAGAATTGCAGCAACTGAAATTATTATTATCATTAGTAGTTTCCACTTATTGAACCAAGTCAATTTGCTGTAGTCGGAATCGGTCACTCATTTATTAAGAGAAAAATTCCTTTTATCGATTTTCATATATTGCCTACAAAATTAGACGCTTAATCTAACGTCAAACTATTTCTTGAGGAAATAAAGTAACATTAGTCTTATTCTCTAGGAAATCGCGAAGTCCAGTCACATTGTCTGAGTTTGACCTAATAGTCTCGCAAGGTCCACCGTGTATACATATTATGGTTGTACATTTTCCTCCCGAACATTTCGAGGTCATATTTCCGACAAGTTGAGCGCTGATGTACTCACTTGTAAAGAAACTCAGAAAGATGAGCATAGTAACACTCAGAGTAAGACAGACAAATCGGAAATTATTTAAATTTATTTTCAGATATTAGACCTATCTCATTATGTATAACCTTGTATTTATCTAAGTGAAATTCTTTTTATTGAATTCAAATCCTTGAGTTATGAATTACTTTACAATTGTTTGATTTGAATTATCTTCACACACCATTGATTCTAAGATTGTATTGTCGCTTGGCAAACTATCAAGAAAATCATCAACCGTGCCGTTGGTATTTATGATTTGATTCATTGTCTCTTCCGTTATTTCATCAGTACATGTTCCATTTTCATATAGAAAAGCCTGTACAAATGAACCAGAGATACTAATAATAGGAAGACAAAAAGTTGTAAAAATCGCAAAACAAATCTTGAATGGAATATGCATATCTGCTAACCTACTTTAGATTAATTGCCAATTGATATACTACAAATTCATCTCTGACTTTTTGACATAATTGACTAATGGTAACAGGCTTTACAATAAATGAATCGATAATTCCTAATTGTAGGTAATGTTGAAAAACAATATCAGTTTCAATTTCTCGTTCACCGATAAGCATCGTTCTAACTTTGTCATTTAGTTTCTTTGCCTTTTTTAACAATTCTAGTCCGTTTAGATTAGGCATTCTTAAATCTGAAATGACCAGTGCATAGTTTTCTTTATTATCTTTAAAGTGTTCCAGTGCAAGAACGGCGTTATTGAAAGTAACAACTGTTATGCCGTCAATATTGCGACAAATGGTGTCATCAAATAATTCAGTAGTGTCTATTTCGTCATCTACAATGCTCACTATTTTGTTGTCAGGCAAAAAATGGTTTCAGCCTTCTACCACTTCCGTGATTTTAGGGTATAAAATTCTCAAGTCCGTCGATCAAAATATGGCAATATACTATAAATAGAACTGAACGGAGAAAACTTCCTTTCGATCTTTCTCATCTGCTGCAATCCAGTAGATACTTTATCCAATAATTTCAATAATTAAAACTGATGGGCCCAGTTTGGTAATGAGAGACCCATCAGAATAAATCGTTGTTACGGGTTTATGTGTATCTAAATCCAACATAATATAAAAAAGTTAGAATCCATCTTGAAAAAAGCAATTGATTGATGCTTGTCAGTGAAAGAAAGCACCAACCAAAAGGTATCACATTATGAATTCAAGAAAGGGTTTCTTTATACTTGATTTTTACTCGACACTTCTAATACAAGCGTCTAATTATAACCGAGGGACCAATGAATTGTCTATAAACATGGTCCCTCAGAATGAGGTTGCCTTGTTTAAAATGAAAATTATTGTTTTTCTACTTGCCAAGTAGGGTGTATTTCATGCCAACCCTTCGGCTCATCAGTCACCCATGCGCCCCAAACGTGAACCTTATCGCCTTCTTCTGGGAGGTAGATGCTTTGAAGGTCTTGGTCCTTAGGAACGACTTCAACTACTAGCAATCCATCAGTCTTTTCGTCATTATGGTCGTTTATCAAAAATTGGTACTGATCGTCCAATTTCACTAGGAATTTGTAGTCTCCATCATCCATCTTTTTAGTATGCATGACATCGCCAATGGCATCTTGGCATTCTGCTAATACTTTAAGATCTTTTGCATTTGAAGCGCCATCCAAAACATCTCCGCCTCTACATTCTTCACCTTCTTTTGATTTGTGCTCTTCCATTGATTTAATGTCATCCGCATCAATTTTCTTGCGTACATCCTCAGGTAATATTATACCTTCTTCCTCTTCTTCAGAAATGGCCCTTTCCATCCTCTCCCTTAGTTTTTCCATTTTATCAGCAAGTACTTGTTTGTCCTTGTCTATATTTTCACTTAATTTACCTACTACATCGTCATCGAGTATGGCTTTATCCTGCAAGTTTTCAAGACCAGGATTACAAATAATATCATCGCCCTGAAGTACACCAACTCCTAATCCCTGCTGGCATTCAGAATTGGGGCCTTTTTTGGCCACTTCTTTAATGTAAAGGAGATAATTATCCTTAACCTGATCATTGCTTATTTGAAATGGGTCATTCACTTGAGCGAAAGTCTTTGTTAATAATAAGTTACTAGTAACCGAGTAAGAAACCACAAGCGATACCGAAAGGATTGAAATTAGGAGATATTTAGTAAAATTCCTGCATCGATTGCAAAAATGCATAACACTATTTAAAATTTCATCTTAATAAATTGGTCTGTTTGGAATTCTAAAAAACTGCATGTTCATAGCAAGATAATCAGTTTATCGCGGCATTTCTATACGACACTCTAATTTGCACTTCTCATTCCGACGGTGCACTGATGAAAATGTGAGGAACTTTCTAATTTCGATCCTTATTATAGCAAGGGCTTTCTGCTATCTCATCACTTTTTTGATCATGCTTACAATTCTTTTTACTGTCGAAGAAGAAGTAGCCATCGCCTACCTGGTCATAGCAACAGTCTTTATCTCTATCTGAATCTGACCAAGCAACGTTACTAATAATAAGAATACTAAATATAGCAATATATAGCAAAGAAAACTACTATGATTGATACATTAACTCGGTGACTCGTAGTAAAGATCAACTGTGAGTATTAAAAAATCTACTGATACGGATATCTAAGTGTTAACATTTACTTAATCTCCTAGATTGATGGATATCAATTCAAGGAAGCTGATTTAATGTGATTGGGATTCAAAATGTATGGTAAAAAATCTACCTTAAAATTAGATATCCGTACTAGAGGTATTAAATAAAACTTTGATCGATCAATTTAATACAGTAACTATTTTGTATTAATCGTTTAGGATAGTACTTACATGCACTGGTCGCTTAGCATTGCACAATGAATTGATAGTATACATCAGTTGGGTTCAATGTAGAGTTCTAACCCCCAGCGATTGTTTTCATGGTTTTTCAGCCGATCTCGAAGAAATGCTGCAAATTAAAGTCTGTCTTTAATATCTAGTAGTAGAAGCTCACATTAGCAAAAGCCATTTCGTAAGAAGAATTACAATTTCCTGTCTTCTTTAAGAATTTTTGGAAATTACATAATACATTACGTTAGATTTAATATCTATTACATCTCCGTCATGAATGCTAGAC
>DASQWJ010000151.1:0-5858 GCA_035640315.1 Nitrososphaeraceae archaeon | reverse complement strand
TTTGGTTCACTTGCAACTGCAATGCCCAGTAGACCTCTCTCACTCACATTTGCAACGTTCACATCCAACACGGTTCCAACAACAGTACCATTTTTGATTTCCTTTACTACGCCCGTGTTTTTTTCTGTGACAAGAATATCATCAGGTCCCAAAAAATTCATCCCAGTTGGAAACTTAAATCCTGAAGAATATTCCTGAATTTGCAAATTCGTATCATTCACTCGAGGTAGCTCTGTGCTCTCTTGGCCAAATACAAGGAAATTTTGACCGTACAGTGACATGGATATTAAGACAGCAAAAATTGGGACGAAAATTAAATAATTATGCTTTGAGGTTGAAATTTGCAAGTAAAGACTACACGAAATAACTGGTTTAAATTATTTATTAACGTTTACTATAGAGATGAAATCTATCTACTAATCTCATAAACATAAGCTTGATCAATTCCAATATGAAAAATTACAAAGTAATCAAGATCAGCGCTACAAATTTGATACTAGAATTGATAATGAGCAAGATTTGAACTAAAGTTTACATGATACGTAAAGTTTTTGCATTATTAGCACAGCTAACATTATTCATGCCCTGGATGTTCTTGTCTCAATGTTCAATAATGGGGTTAGATATTTTATCTTTAAATGAATAATGACTGTTTTAAGGAACTTTCTTCTTTAATTCGTCTATTGAAAAATTTTTGAAAATTCATATTAATTATTTTTCTTTACTACACCTATATGAAAATTAATCTGAGCTATGGAATTTTCTTAATATTTGGGATTTTTTTAGCGTCATATGTGTTGTGTACTCCTGTACTTGCACAACTCCCTTCAGCTACAGGAATAGGAGTTAAAATTGATACTCCTGCTGATTCTGCTAATTTACCAGTCGGAGATTTGACTATTTACGGCACATCCTCAGATAGTAATACTACTAACTGTCAGGTATTTGCAGATTGGAATGATTTGAAACCAATGCAAAAGGTTACTGCTAATGGTCCTAGGGGAATTTCAGATTATTCAAAATGGAGCTTCACATATACTGGTAGTTATCATGGCATAGCAGAAGGCGCTAATGAACTTACTTCAAAAATAACTTGTTATGAACAAGGTCAAAATGCATCTTCAAAATCCTATTCAATTAATGTTACTGGAATAGCCGCGACAAATGAAATCACAAACAATAGTACTCAGAAATCTACTGAAATAGTACATACCAAAGTTGTAACGAATGAAGATAATAACATATTGCCAGTAATCAGTAACATCAGCAATACCGATAGCACTAACAACACTGTTCAATCAACTGAAATAGTAGATACTAAAGATGTAGCTAATGAAGATGTAGCTAATGAAGATGTAGCTAATGAAGATGTAGCTGTTAATGACGCAGCTAATGAAGATGTAGCTGTTAATGACGCAGCTAATGAAGATGTAGCTGTTAATGACGCAGCTAATGAAGATAATAACATATTGCCAGTAATCAGTAACATCAGCGATACCGATAGCATCAGCAATCCTGCTCAATCCACTCAAGAAGCAGATGTTGATGACGTAGATAATGAACAGGTAGCTAGTGAAGGAACTAACGCATTGCCAATAAACAATAACAAGAATAACGGTACTTACAAAATCTTACCACTATACTCAGAATCAGATGAAGAATCATCAAAATCTGCTTCATCTGAAAATCCCGATCAAGCAGACATAACAAATATGAACACAGTTGGATCGCAAGATGAAATCACTTCGACGCAAACTATCGAACCCAGTTCTGGAACTTATTACACATTCAGCTCAGACCAAAAGGGAACGATAGGTGAAGAAAATAACTTGGGCATGACTTCTAACGGAGCTTCAGATGAAGGTTTGACTTCTCCTGGTGAATCCAATACCTTCTTTACATATGAGCCAGACCTAATAGAGGATTCATCTACTCAAAATAATGTAAATACATTTGGTACCAAATCGGATACTGTTAGTTCCTTCTCCAATCACAAGGTTGACGATAATTCAATATTCGGACTTAAATTCAACGGGCTTGATAACGTCGCTCAGAATAAAATAGAAAAGAGAATCGAAAAATTAGAAAATAGTATTTCAGATCGTATAAGCATGTTCGACCTAATAGGTTAGATATTCATTTTAGAGACAACTCAATAGGCATCCAACTAGGATTTTGTACGGTGGATCGATGTTTTTGATATTACTTTTCTCCATTTATTTTTCATGATTATGATGTCTGATCTCAAGTTTACTAAAGTTAATAACTTACGCGTAAGATACCTCGATAGTAACAAGAAAAGTACACCCCTCTTACTTCTTCATGGTTTGGGCGGTTCTATAGAAAGCTGGACTAATAATATTGAATTTTTATCAACCAAATTTAGAATAATTGCTCTAGATCTTCCCGGCTTTGGTCTAAGCGATAAACCAAAGATAAGTTATTCCATAAATTTCTATGTGGGTTTTCTTGAAAAATTCATTAAAAGAATAAAATTAAATCATCTTTTTGTAATAGGTTCCTCTCTAGGGGGTCATATTGCCGTAGAATTTACGATTCGAAATGGGAAAAATGTTGACAAGCTTATTCTCATCAGTCCTGCTGGTTCTCTGCCAAAAACCTTCAAGGGTACCAAAGAATTACGCAAGTATCTCGGGATAGTTAACGCAAAATCTTCAAATGATGTTAGTAGAATATTGAGCTCTATTGATAACTCTATGGTTAGTCGTTCATATGCAGATGCCGTTTACAAAAGATTATCTTTACCGGGTGCAAAGCAAGCATTTATTTCTGCAATGAAGGGAAGTGCAACAGCACCAAGATACAATAGTAAACTATCGAAAATCGATACCGATATGTTACTTATTTGGGGAAGGGAAGATAGAATGATTCCATTGAGATTTATTCGCCCATTCATTGAGTATGGTAAATCCAGAATAGTAATTCTCGAGAAGTGTGGACACAGACCTCATGTTGAAAAGCCAAAATTGTTTAATAGGATAGTAAAGGATTTCCTGGTCGAATAATTTGAATCTAATTTATACAACAATCTTTCATAAGATCAATTGCTACTTGCACTATGTGATTCTATGAGTAAAAAGAAATGTACTCCATTAAATAAAAATCATAGTGTTAATTCTAAGAGAGGATAGGCTGACAATACTTATAAAAATTAAATTAGATAAGATTTTGTGAATTATTATTTAATAATTATGTTCTTTGTATCGAATATCTTCCTTATCACTATGCTTAATTCAGTCTATGGATTTGGAGTTTCGCAAATAGGATCTTTTAATGAATTCAATGGCTATGGTTTTGTTCAAATTAAGAATAATATTCTACCGCAATATGACGGAACCGTACCACAATCAATTATTAAAGTGAAGGCAGAGGATGATTCAGTAAATGATGAGACAACAAGTGATGATACAAACTCAAATACTTCAACAAAAACAATCCCCCCATCTGTGGGAGTAAAAATATTGTCACCAACCAGTGGAAAAGAAATCCCTGTTGGGAATTTAACAATTTTCGGAGTTTCCACAGATGATGAGAAATCCGACTGTACAGTACTAGTAGATTGGAACAATGAAAAACCGTTCCAAAAAGCAAAAGCGGCTGGTCCATATGGAAATGATGATTACTCCTCTTGGACATACACTTATTCTCCTGCATATCATGCTATTGAAAATGGACTAAATGATCTTACATCCAAATTAGAATGCCTCGAAAATTCCAAAGTGACTACAAAGTGGCACAGTATTAATGTAACAGGAGTTGTTACTAGCGAAGCTAATCCAATAACCGCAACAGCATTACATGATCCACTTGGAATACTTCCCCAATTGAGAACTTTATCTACCAGTCCATCTGCGATTCCTCGAAATATATCTTCCAATGAATCGACTTTTGCCACCAACAATCTTTTGACCCATGTGGAATTATCAAAAAAACTGATGTTTCCAGGAGAATCGCAAAACTTTACGGTAAAAATCTCAGACCCAGTTACGTCAGAAAATATCGCAGGAGCAAATGTCGCTGTTACGATTATGCAGGGAAATATGACGGTAAATCAATACAACGGATCTACTAGTAATCTGGGAGAGTATTCTCAATCTTGGAATATTATACCTAGTACTCCGTCTGGCATTTATGATGTGGTGGTTTCAGCTTCTGCTGATGGTTACCAACCTGCTACTTTGACAGGAAGTTTTGAAGTCCAAAGGCAGTTGTTACTTGAAGCAAGTCTATTAAAACGATTTGTCGTGCCCGGTGATCAACAAACAGTAGATGTAAAGGTGATTGATGCTAATACGAAGGAAATTGTTGCAGGAGCAGATGTTGTAGCCAAAATGGGGCAAAAGAAGGGATATAATGGTACTTCCGATGCGGTCGGTGCATTTTCTCATACCTGGAATATCACTTCTGATATTCCGGCTGGTAAATACAACGTACTGGTTAAGGCTTCTGCTGATGGTTACCAACCTGCAACTTTGACAGGAAGTTTTGAAGTCCAAAGACAGTTGTTAGTGGAGGCGGCATTATCAAAAGATCTTGTGATTCCTGGCGATGAACAAACTATTGAAGTTAAGGTTGTGGATGCCAATACGAATGAAACAGTAACAGGTGCAAACGTTGTAGGTAAGATTGGAGCAAAGAAGTTTACGGCAAGCACTGATGATAACGGTTTAGCTTCATACCAATGGGATACTCCAACCACTAGTGGTGGGAATAATTACAATGTTGTTTTGGATGTTACTGCAGACGGGTATCCAAAGGTTACGAAAACTGTATCCTTTAATATGGACAAACCACAAAACCTATTGGAACCACCAATTAGTAATTATGAGAACAATATAATTAAGGTAAAAGGTAACGAGTTGAGGAATAATCCAGAAGAAACTCAAAATAAACTTCAAGAATGCGTTAACATGCTTTCCGCTTTGGATTGCAACGGTGTGGAAAATGATAAGCCATCTCTTAGTCCAGCAACTGACGACAAGCCATCTCTTAGTCCAGCAACTGACGACAGACCAATTACCAATTCAGAGATCGACTATAATCCCCTTCTTAACAGCAACATTATGGAGGATACCGACCCTGAAGAAAATCGAGAAGATAACATTGGTTACGATTTTCTGGGATCTATAACTAATTGAGTAAAGAAATTCACAAATTTATTTTTTATCAAGTTAACAAGCTTTTACCGTTGCATCATTGACAACTAGATTGTATCAATTGCGCACCGTATATTTTTTGATCAATTTTCCATATTGGGGATACTGTTCAAGTAGTTTCTTCCTATCTCCTAGCTTCCAATCTCTGTAATCGAAGCCGGGAGATACAGTACAACCAACCAGTGAATATGATTTCTTGTCATTAATGGTTGCTGCGAACCAACAGCCCGATTTTATGATTACTTGAAATCTTTCTCCTTTATCATAACTTGGACCTACCAGAATTTGCTCCATTTCACCATTCGAATATATCATATGTAATGTTAAACTACTACCTGTATAGAAATGCCAAATCTCATCGGACTTTATTGTATGAAATGATGCAAATTGATTTCCTGTTAGCAAATAATAGATGGCAGTACAAGTGGATCTGAATCCATCATAATCCGGTAAATCGATTTTCTTGTCGGATACATAAGTACTGGTAAAGTATCCTCCTTCTGGATGCTTTTGTAGCTTGAGTTTTTTTATCCAGAATTTTGCATTTTTATCCAATGATGTGTGGATATTCAATACTAACTTATTTGAACATGGCCTTTTTCTCTGATATCTTCACCAATCCTAGATATGAATATTAAAGTCCGATAATTTAAAATGTAGAAATGTCGTTTATATAGGATC
>DASQWJ010000150.1:0-2132 GCA_035640315.1 Nitrososphaeraceae archaeon | reverse complement strand
GTCATCAGAAGCACCCCTTCCGTATATTAAATTCCCATCAATTTTACCACTGAAAGGATCATCATGCCAAAGCTCAATGGGTTCAGCAGGCTGTACATCATAATGATTATAAAACAGAATTGTCTTTCCATTCGGATATCTTTTTGATCTTACTTCTCCATACACAATTGGAGTAACTTGTTCTGAATTTTTAACTAAGGTATCATCTAATTTTAGCAACTCTGATGATATTCCAGAATCAGACATGATTTCACAGACTAGCTCAGCACATTTTGTCACTGTCACTTGCTTCTTTGCAGAAACACTTGGAACTCGAATTAGCTGCTGCAGCTGAGATGTGAGTGTATCAATATCAGAATCAACTCTCGATGCTATTAATGTCAAATCAGCATAAGGTCAAATGAACATGAAATTAAATTTTCTGTTTATGAAAATACAGAAAACAATGTTAAAAGGATCTTTTAGATTTCTTGATTACTTTGGTAAATTCTCCAAGAACACTAATGTCTATGTGCATAAAATGAAATATGAAATGATTAACTCCGATGTCTACATATTGAGAGATTCCCTCAATGATGTCTTCTGCTGTTCCTACAGTCAATCCACCAGCAATTGATTTTTTGAATTCTGCTTCAGTCATCTTCTGTTTTCCCATTTTCTTCATGATTTTTTTCATCTGCTCTTGCTCTTGTATGATTAAACAAGGAAGTACAATGGAATATTCTATCTTCCTGTTTTGGGAATTGTAATCATTTAGAACACCTATTTTTCTTTTCATCTCTTCTGGTGATCCAAAATAAAGATTGTATCTGTCCGCATACTTTGCCGCAACCTTGAGAAGATACTTTTCACCAGAACCTCCTACCATTATTGTGGGATGGGGTTTCTGAATAGGCTTTGGATACGATATGGCATCAATAACAGAATAATATTTGCCCTGGAAGTTTGATATTTTTTGAGTCCACAATTTTTTTATTATTTGAATTGACTCGTCCAACTGCGTTATGCGTACGACGTCTGGCAAATATTGATATCCATAGGCAATATATTCTTCTTCGAACCAGCCTGCCCCGATTCCCAGTTCTGCGCGTCCGTTTGTAATGACGTCCAGTGTGGCTACCATTTTTGCGAGAAGTGCTGGATTCCTGTAAGAGTTACAAGTTACTATCTGACCAATATTCATTGTTTTTAACTCTGTGGATAAAGCCGATAGCAGGGTAAAGCATTCAAAAAAGTTTCCAGTTTTAGGATATCGGTAATGTGGAATAAAATGATCATACGCATAAGCAGAATCAAAACCATTTTTCTCTGCCTCAATCGCAATGTCTCGAGCATATTTGAATTGTGAAAATGATGAATTTTCTGGCAAATCATTTCTCCATCCTTGTGGGATTACAATGCCGAATTTGATTTTTGACAAAGTTTACTTGGATAAAGAGCCAGTACTTATAATAATATTTAGTCACAAAAATGTTAGTGGATATAGATAATATCTGGAATTCTGTTAACGATGTTAATCACAGAACAGAACCGAACTAATATGATCAAGCAAAAAGAGCGAAATTATTGTTTCGCTTTGAAAGGATCATTGTTTTGTGTTTGTCCACTATTGCCATTCTCATTTCCCTCTTCTCCATTATCTACAACTTGACTCAAAATCCTGTCCTGCCCGTTTTGGTAATTGTGCCATTGGATATCTATTGGGTTGTCTTCATCAGGAACGTAGACCACTTTACCTGAATTAGGATCGAATTTGTCCAAATGTCCTTCCGTTGGAGCGGTTACTATTTCAAATTGTACTGAATCATTGTTCAAATCCATTGCTTTCAAAGTAATGTCAATATCCTGACTTGAATCTACTGAGACGCTCTTGGTCTCATCTTTCACTGTATTTTGATTGACTGGCTCGGAGTTTACTTCCACAGTGGCAACATTGCTCTCAGCTCCGTTGTCATCAACTGCTTTAAAAGTAAAGCTATCGGCAACCGGATTATCTTTTACTATGAGTTCAGGACTATATGGTAATCCCTTGTTACCTCCTATTTTTTGTGGTGAATCAAATTTAGAACCGTCATCACTTCTTGAATAGAATATATAGTTATTACCTGGAGTTGTACCTTCCCATGCAACAT
>DASQWJ010000149.1:0-2531 GCA_035640315.1 Nitrososphaeraceae archaeon | reverse complement strand
GTCATTTATCTTGTAACCAGTCAGGATTAGGCTCCCCAAATGCAGTTTTCCCGAAATTTCTAAACCAATGTAATGACGAGGTTTGACATTCGTTTGAAAGATTTCTCTCAGTTCTTGTAATTCAACGACCTCTTCAGTTGGCTCTCGTAGTACAAGACCAATTTTACTTTCTAGATCCATGAACTAAGTAAAAGTGAATGTGGGAATTATTATTTTTACCTCAATTTGAGCTCTCCTTTCGAAAAATGTCTCAATATTAATATGTGATAGGAGTTAATTTAGTAAAATGAAGATCAAGGATCTCTTTGGTGGTGAAATAGTTGGTACCGGATCTGATTTTATAGTGATTCATAAAGGTAAAAACAGGATATTGTTACAATTTAGCTCTCACAAGATAACAAAGCTGAAAAATGAGGCAACACCCTACGGTTCTTCATTTTAACGATGACTGGTCTATTTTCTCACTAATCTGTCTGTTTTTGATAAAAAGTTAAATTTAGTAACGTACAAACTTGGGTCAATTGACATCAAAAGTTACAACTGAAGTCTTGGAGAAAGGAACACGACAGACCAAAACTATCTTGCAGATGCCTCAAAAACATAAAACAAAAATATATTATAACAAGAAAGCAGAGTCGGAATTTTTTGTCGATAATTCTGCCCTGGCAGGCTTTACTGGAGAACGGATACTCTATATGTCAGTTAGAGAGTTAATAGAAAATTCATTAGATTCATGTGAAATAAATCATATACTTCCAGTTATTCAGATAAGTCTGAAACTTCTTGATCCGCTCAATGATTTATGGACAATATCCTGTAAGGATAATGGTATTGGGATACCAGCAGAGAAAGTACCTGTTGCCGTTTGTTCGTTCTTAACTTCTGGAAAGTATGTTGAAAAGCAACAAAGAGGTCTTTTTGGAGTTGGATTAAAGATGATAGCCGCATTCTCAACAAAAGATACTGATCATCCATTGAAAGTATGGTCCAAGTCTGAAGAAGAGTCAGAATATTACTTTGATCTCAGGACGGATATTGGTACAAATAAACCAATCACTCTTTTTAAGAAGAATGTCAGAAATGATGAATCGCAAATTGACGGTAATTCTGGTTTCAAAGTTCAAGCGATTTTGCGTGCAAAGTTATCCCCTGTAACTAAAAACAAGATTTACGACTATATCAGTCAAACTAGCATCGTTAATCCATACGCGGTAATTGTTTTTGAATCAGATGAAGGTAAGGTAACGTTTAAGAGAAGAACAGAGACAATGCCAAGTCCTTCAAAGGAAGTACTACCTCATCCATCTGATATGGATCTTAAGACTCTAAAGAAGGCCATACTTAATTTCATGAATCAAAAAACTACTTTACAGGGTATACTTTCAAGCTCATTCCAAAAAATGTCAAACGAAAAAGCGAAAGATATCATAAACAGGGCAGGATTGGAAGCAAAACCTGCAGACCAGTATGACGAACACGAGTTAATTAAAGTTGTAAATATCTGCAAACATACAAAATTTCAGTCCCCAAATACCGACCATTTGAGCCCCATAGGGGAAAAGATTCTAACTGTTGGAATGACTTCCGAATATTCGATTATTCAAAATAAGGTCACAACAAATTCTGGGAGTCAAACACATTTAACAGCCAAGATATTAAAGCCTGCACTGACTGCATATTCTTCAAGAATCTGCGTTGTGAATAATAGACCCACGATTGTAGAATGTGGAATTGCTTACGGGGGAGATATCCCTTCGTTCAAACTCTATAGATTTGCCAATAAGATCCCACTTCTGTACGACGAAGGTTCTGATGTTGCTCGCGAAGTGATTTCTGAAGTAGGTATAAATAAAATGGGAATATCCAAGAAAGAAGTTAAGGAACAATTCTCAAATGTAGAAACAAAGTCTGACAGAACTGTAGAGTATCTACCAATTCATATTTTCTTTCACATATGTTCAACTAAAATACCATATAAGACAGCAGGAAAGGAAAGCATTGCGTCAGAGGGTGATCTCAAAAAATACATGAAATCATGTTTATCTGATCTTTACAGAAAAGTCAGTGCCCAAATCAGAAGAGAGCTAAAGATAAAGGAAGACGAGAACAAATTAAGGCTCTACAAACATTATATCCCTTTCATAGTTAATGCAATCTCAGAGTCAATAAAGATTGATACAAAAAAACTTACCAGTGCATTTCAGATCTTGGCAGAGAAGTATGTTGGTGGCGAATTATCAAATATAACTAGACAAATTATTCCGAAATCAGATCAAAAAAGAATAGAACCAATCAATAAAAAGATCAACACAAGCAAAAGAGCTGACAATGAAAATAAACTGAGTAAATTTGATACTCGATCTAATGTGTCAAAACAAGGTAACAAAATTGGCTCACCCAAAATTAAGATTTCTCGTAAGAATACGAAAAAATGAGGAGTAGAAGAAAATGACAATTAAAGATAAGAGACATCAAGAAATTACTAATAAGATCAGAAAAATAATGAAGAATGTTGGTGACGATATCCTTGT
>DASQWJ010000148.1:0-3504 GCA_035640315.1 Nitrososphaeraceae archaeon | reverse complement strand
TCCAACTGCCAGATAGAGAAGCCGTCGTTTGATGTTAAAATGCAATATGTGAAATAATGGCAATATATTCTATAATTAGTTTATCAAAAACAGAAATCTAATTAAATATGATATTCATAGGGAAAACAGCCATACCTTGGCTTTACAAAGAGAAATTTCTAATGCACTGTCCTATGCCACCAGCAAGGGGTATCAAGTGCATCCTGATGCTTTTGCGATGCTCAAAGGTCTTAATACTGATATTTTAAAGATTATACAAAGCATTATCAAAATGAAGATCAGACAAAAGGAGAATTCCCTTATTGTAGTTGAAGATATCAAGAACCACATCAATTCAGAGAATAAAGTTGATGTGATTGACGTTATTGACAATTCCTTTCCTGAACAGAATTTTCATAAAGTGATTTTGGATCCAACTCCGAATGTTAACACAGGAGAAGGAGTTGAAGGTTATACCGCACTTTTCCGCAGTCGATTTGAAAGGTCACTTCGGATTTTAGCATTACGACCCGACAGTAAGCGAATTACAAAAATCGCATCTGTAAAACAGAAAGCAAATAACACAAAGATAGTGAAACCATATAACATTGAAGAAAACCTGATTGCAAATCCTTGTTCCGTTGTAGCTGGTTTACTAATGTCAAAACACTCAAAGAGAAATGGATTGGAGATAGTAATAGATGACTATAGCGGAACGTTGACTGCTCTTGCAACTACTGAAGAATTAAAGAAACAAGCGTCAATGCTTGCTCTTGATCAAATGGTCATGTTAGAGGTTGAGAAGGTTATGAAGAAAGGAATTCAAGGCTTTATTATAAAGAATCTGGCTTCTCCAGATATTCCTGACCATCTTCCAAGTAGATCCAAATCTGAATCTTATGCAGTTTTAATTTCCGATCTCCATGTTGGTAGTAGACATTTTATGGAAACAGAATTTATTAGATTTTTAAATTGGCTTTCATCGCCTGACGACGAAATTATACGCAAGATCAGATTTGTGTGTATTGGAGGGGATTTAATTGATGGTATAGGTATATTTCCTAATCAGGATAAAGAATTACTTGAAATGGATACAGTCAAGCAAATGACACATGTTATAAATTTACTTGCCAAAATTCCAAGACACATCAAGGTTTTCATAATCCCCGGTAATCATGATCCAGGAAGAAGAGCATTACCTCAACCATCACTACCACAAAAAGATTCTCATAAATTATATACTTTTGAGAATTTTACAATGCTTGGAAACCCTAGCTTGGTGGAATTAAATGGTATAAAGGTATTGATGTATCATGGGCAGAGTTTGGATGATATTATTGCTACAACTCCTGGCCAAAGTTATTCAAAGCCAGCAGAAGCAATGAAGGTATTGCTCAAAGCCAGGCATCTATCTCCAATATATGGGCAGCGTACGCCTATTGCGCCAGAGCAAGAAGATATGATGGTAATTACTGAGGTTCCAGATGTATTCCATTCAGGGCATATCCACATTATAGATGTTCAAAATTACCGTGGAACTTTAATAGTTAATTCAGGTGCATGGCAGACACAAACCAAATTTCAACAGACTATGGGTATTGCGCCAACTCCTGGAATTGCAATTCTAATTAACCTAGCCACTCTCCAGCCATTTCAAATGAATTTCAATCAATTACCAACAATGTAGAAAAAATTGGGTCATCTTTTAATGCTTCTTTGATAGTCGAAGTTGGAATTGTAATTTTGATTCTCTGTGATCTACCATATCGTCCTTGACTCACTACGTAGCTTGTCACCAGACCAAGTTGATCAAGCTCACTTATTATCTGTGTTATACGACGCTGCGTAAGTGGTTCTTGCCCACTATGTTTGCATAATGACGAATAAATTTCATATACCCCACCAGTATTTCCATTCTTTGATCTAATTATTGCCAATATTACTAGTTTAGTATGAGTAGTAGAATTTTTTAGGATTTCATAATTAGTATCTTTTTCGATTTTTTCTTGAGCTAATCTGATATGTTTTTCCTCAACTTTAGATACTCTCTCTCTTTCGGCAATTTCGGCAGAAACTCTTAGCAAATCAATTGCTCTTCTCGCGTCACCATTTTCCTTCCCAGCCATTGCAGCACATAGATTTATTGCTGCACCAGATATAGCATCGTCATTAAATGCAAGCTTAGCTCTATCCGAGAGGATCTTTTGCAATTGTTCTATTGTATATGGATTAAATACCATCTCTTCCTCACTTAGGCTACTTCGAACACGGGGATCGAGTTTATCTTTGAAAGTTAGACTGTTAGATATTCCAATCAAACTAACAAACCCTCCTTCATAGATTCTCTCATTTGCTCTTGTAAAATTATATAGAATATCATCGCCATTTTTATCTACCAGTGAATCGATTTCGTCCATTACTAAAATAACATGGAACTTTCTCTTTTGAATGAAATCAAGAATTCTATCCGTTGCTTCACCCATCGATAACCCAGTAAAATGTACTTGCAGTTTCTTTTCCCCTTTGTTAATGCCCATATCCTCAGCAATTTCATAAAGGACTTTATATGCGGTATTTGCAGTTTTTGCATTGATAAATGGTACCATTACTTCTATTCCAAGTTCCTTGGCTTTTTTGCGTAGGCGTTCAATTACATTTTTAGCCACTGCTGTTTTTCCTGTTCCTGGCTTACCAAATAATAATAAGTTAGATGGCCTTACTCCTTTTAAAACTACAGACAACGCCTGTGCAATTGTTTTGGTTTCTCCATCCCTAAATGGAAGCCTTTCAGGAACATAATCTATTGTCAGTGTTCGACTATTTTTAATCAATGTCTTTCCCGCTGCAGCTTTTTCAAAAATGTTGTCAAGTAAATCGTCGCTCAAATTAGTTCATCACTACACCTAGGTCGCTCCACACACACACCCCTATCTTTCTCATCGAATATAACTATAATCCGTTCACACTTTACTAATATTTATTTTTAAACTGCCAAATCAAGAAATATTGATTAATAAATAAAATATTTCAATTTTGTTCTGTTGTGTTATGAGTAGTATGTGCAGACGAAACAGTAGGGTCCGGATTTCATTCGAAATGTTTAGATATTAACATATTCTTAACAAATCTTTTTACTGTGAACGAAAAGGGCCAAGATAGACCCCTTTATTTCCACTGGACTGTTAAGCAATTGTTAACGTTGTTAATACCAAAGAATCAGACCCCTTTATTTCCACTCGAATTAAAAATATCTTTAATATAATTGCAAATATTTTAACAAGATAAAATTATGAAATTCTATCAAATCCTCTCATATAACGTTAACAAAAGTTAGTTTTTGTTAACAATCTCATTGGTAGCTCTGTTAAGATGTTAAGATGTTAAGTTGTTAAGTTGATATAAAGCAAAAAGATGCCCTAAATTAAAGAGTAGAAAGAAGTTGTAGAACTTGAAGATGTTGAGGCAGGTAAGTATAACTATTCCTTGGAACGTAATATCTCAAAAGATAATATAATAAAGATCTGT
>DASQWJ010000147.1:0-2221 GCA_035640315.1 Nitrososphaeraceae archaeon | reverse complement strand
AATGAGATAGAGTGATGTTATTATTACTTGGTCAATGACTAAATTGACAAAGTAGCCCCGGTAGAGAGTGCACTACGAGATGTACATTTAATGTATGGCTATCAATGACTAGTTGTGGGTCAGAAACGGGGTACATTTACTTACTCTGTCAATTATTCTCTGGTTTTGGCTTGTTTCATGAAATAATATGTACATGAATAATGTTATGAAACTAATTTATCGCCTAATTCTTGATTTCATTAAAATAATTTAAAATCAATGATTTAGCTTTTTCTGAAATATTGAATTGATTTAAGACTGTAACTGTATCTTTAAAGAGCTTTATCCTAAACTCGGGATCAGTATGGGCCTTTTGAATGATATCATTTATTGCTGTCTTATCACTCTCGCTATATTGCATTCTATCCAGCTATACTTTTCACACATATTTCAAATTTTAGAAAAATTGATATTGATACCAAATTATTCAAATCTTCTATGGAACTTGAGCCAATACTGCTCAGAAGCCAAAAGAAATTGAAGGGTAAAGTATCATCAAGAACGAAAACCGTACAGGAAACTCTTGATACAATTCTTCCAGTTTCGAGCAATATTGGAGTGACAAGACTTGCAGACATTACAGACATGGACATTCTTCGCATACCCAATTTTTCTGCTGTTCTACCAGGAACCGAGGATTATATTTGGGTCTATAGTGGGAAGGGAGCTACAAAATTGGATGCAAAGGCAAGTGCGTTAATGGAAAGCATTGAGCGATATTGCTCATTACCTTCGGGTAATCAAAATAGGTTGATCCAAACTTCTTATAAGGAAATTTCAAAAGTTTCAAAGTCATTACATCCTTCTAATGTAGTTGAACCAATGCTATTTGATTATGATGAAGATATGATTTTGGATTTTTTGTCCGGATATGATTTGATAAATAACGAACAGATAATGGTCCCCGCTCCACTGGCTCTTTTTAGATATTCTCCAAGGCCCCCTGCTGTAAATCCATTCGCATATCATCATACCAATGGTCTTGCATCTGGAAACGTTTTGGAAGAAGCAGTATGCCATTCACTTTGTGAAGTTATAGAAAGAGACGCGACAAGTCTTGCTGAATTAAATGCAAGTGCACTACCATACAGTACACTCAGATCATTGACTAAATACCTATCCGACAAAGAAGTACATATAGATGCTATTCCAAGTACCGAATTTGTGGATGATAATACGAAATATCCTGATGTCGATATTTCAAATATTGATTTCAAACCGGTTTCAAATTTGGTAAGAAAATTCAATGACTCTAATATCCCACTCATTATCAAGGATATCACCTCTCCTATAGGGATACCAACTTTTAATGCTAGTAGCATTGAATGGATTACAGAAAATTATGGATATCTTGCTGAGGGACATGGAACTCATCCGGATGCAAGAATTGCATTATTGAGAGCAATTACAGAAGTTTCACAAACACGAGCCGCAAATATTCAAGGAGCTAGAGATGATCTCAGAAAAATTTCTTATGGAAATAGTAATAGTGATGAAAAAAAGACATGGCAATTTATGAAATCAAAAAATTCTGTCAAGTTCTCCGAGATAAAATCTTTTGTAAACGATGACATTTTAGATGACATCAACCTTATACTTTCAAGGCTAAATTCAAATGGATTGAACCAAGTTATTGTAGTTGATCTTACAAATCCACATGTAAGGATACCTGTAGTAAGAACAATAGTACCCGGATTAGAAACTTTCAAAATCACAAAAGCTGTAGTAGGAAAAAGAGGAAGGGAAATTTACAAAACATGAACAAACCAATAGTATATCTTGGACCTACACTTCGAAGAGAAGAAGCAGTCAAGATTTTAGATGCTGATTATAGAGATCCCGCAAAGAAAGGAGATTTTTTGATGTTATCTCAGGATTCGGATGAAAAAAAATATGTTGGGTTTATTGATGGAGTTTTCCTACATGACTATCCTCCACCACCAATTGAAGTATATCATCTTGCTACAAGAAAAAATATTGAGCTTCTGGGCGCATCCAGTTTGGGAGCACTAAGGGCCGTTGAGTTAGAAAAGTTTGGAATGAAAGGGATAGGCAAGATCTTTCAACTATATAAGAGCGGCATTATTAACGCTGATGATGAGGTCGCAGTAACATTTGTTAGGGGTAGTAACATTCTACAGTCTGAGGCCATGATTGACATTCGTTTCAATTTGTTCTTGGC
>DASQWJ010000146.1:0-2766 GCA_035640315.1 Nitrososphaeraceae archaeon | reverse complement strand
CTCTTAATACCGTATTGTTCCTCCTTAACTTAGATAACATGTGCATCAAATGAGCAGTAAAAGTTGTAGCTCCACCATACAAATATCTATGAAGATAAAGTAGTTGAGTATCATCAGTAAGAGAGGTCCTAATCATCCAATAATTGATATGATAACCAAATTACTATATTATCGTTATTCTGAGTAGTACTGATTAATTTAAAATGATTCATAAACGTCATTATTTGATGAATTGAAAGTTGAGAATTTTATTCCCTCGTTATACTAATTCTTGCTATTAGGCCAATCTAGTAATTTCTTTTTGCTTTCAGTTGCATTCAGTCATCTGTCTTCCCGACCAGTTGCTGGCAGGAACAAAGCATGAAACTAGCTTTGGAATGTTTTTACTCTGCCCTAGCTTGTAATTTAGACATGATATCACTAGAGATTAAAAGCTATTTAAAACTCTTTTTTGAATTCTGCTAAATGGAAGATGTATTTTTAACTAAAATTGTAATGATTAATTTTAAGCATTATCTAAAGTTACTAATGGTAGTATCAATAATTTCGGGTTCGGTGGGATTCGGACATTGCATGTAGTAGTGTTCTGTTACATACTATTTAGCTTTCTCTAATCCTTGGACAACATTCAGGATATCTGGGAGCACGATCCGGAGGATTTAATTGAAAATATCGCATTTGTCTTGTAATCAGACTAGAGTATCGAGCTTCTAACTAGAATAAGGAGCATTTATACAAATTAACAGATTAAATTTTGAGCTGTCTTTATAAAAGATGACAGTACACACTCTTTCGGTCGAAAATCATAGAGATGATAGAAGGTTGTTAACTTTTAATGTCGAATAAAAACCATAGGTTCGTTGCGATAATAGATGATGAATTAGATATAGTTGAGCTGTTTTATGATGCCTTAACTGGAATTAATGGAATTGCATTGTTCAAATTTACAAATCCTATGTTGGCAATTGAGCATATCAAGTTGAACAAAAATGCTTACGTGCTTATTATTTCCGACCTGAGAATGCCAGGTCTCAATGGTATAGATTTAATAAAAAGTGTAAAGACATTAAATCAGAATATTAGAACAGTCCTAATGACTGCTTTTGAGTTAGATGATAACTTATTTGAAGAGTATACTAAAAACGAGATAATAAATGGATTTATACAAAAACCAATAAAACTAAATACTTTACTCGAAGAAGCCAACAAACAGATTGATGCCTTCAACTTAGGTTTAACAAGGAGGAAGCGTACGTCTCGACCTGAGTTGCTGTAAAATATTTCTCTTACATTAATTGAATTAGAATAACCATAGGGTTATTTTTCATAATGAGGAAGCAACCATTAGTCACCAGCTTGACAAATAGGATTCTTTTTGCCCTTAACAGTAATTAATCCTCAGTTAAGTATCTTGAATCTATTTTTTCAAGCAAATCCCAACACCATAGCGAGTGGAATGGAGTTATGGGTCTCAATTGAAGTAACTAAACAATAATAACTCTATCTTTATGGTAATCATAGATTTTTTGCTTTTGTTCATTTGTAAACATTAAATCAAAATCCAATTTGTGATAAAAGCATAGTTGCTTCCAATTTTGATTTCCGTAATCGTTGTGTGATAAACTTTCATACTTCAGGAGATCACCGATTTTCCTGAAATGATGATATATTGACATGTCTGCAATAACGACAAGATTCTTGTTCTTAATGCTGGTCTGAATTTTTTTTATGAATTCGTCTAGACCAAATGCAACAGGTATCCCCAAATATGGATTATCAACTACCTTGGCAAAATCTAACAGTACAAGAGAACAGCTTCGTTCAAACTTTCTTACATCTAATCCTGTCGAAATCAACTCCTGTCTAACCCTATCTGTCGTATCATAGTAAGGAAGAAACAAAATTGCAACATTGTTCTGTTCTATCGTGTGGTGTATGTATTTGGTGTAAATTTTTCTTATAGCTTCAGTATCTGGGTATAAAATAAAGTAATGATAACCTAGAGGTAATTTCAGTAATCGAAGAATCAAATCATTGGAAATACCATAATAAGTGTGATTAAGATCCTTCACACAAGCTCTTTACCAATATTTGATATTAAGGTTCACTTTATACATAATTCCAATTGTCTAAATCTTCCAAATTGAGGTGTTCGATAAACATCATTGGTTACTGGGATATATTATTGGATAATTAAAAACAACATTAAATGTTTGCTCAGTAACATCAATAGTCGATTATCTATTATCTGAAATAGCTTCACGAGTAATTAGCATGAATAGTTTATCAGCGACGTTTTCAGGACTTATTGGCTTGAGAGTAAATTCATCAGCCCCATAATCCAATAGCTTGGTTTTGCTAGAATCCTCGTCTGCTATTACCAGTATTTTTGTTTCAATGTTACTTCTTTTGAGATTAACAATTAACATAGATCTTCCATCAAGAGCTATTTTTTGACTTATAATTGCAACATGTATCTTCTGATCTCCCAATTCATTAATTTTCGTTAAGCATTCTTCTGCTGTATGAGCCTTGTAAACTTCGTAACTTTTTAGCCACAATAAGCCAGCCAAGTTTGTAATCGCGTCTTTATCCTCTAGTGCTATCATAACACGAGGTTTTTCTGATGACATATAGATCGATGGTTGATAATGAGTAATAAGTGTAGTCTTAATTTGTTTTAATTAGAAACAGTAGGTCCGAGTGCGGTGGAACTGATAACGCTAGCACTCTAATTTTGGAGTCCGTAACGCGACTTTCAATTTG
>DASQWJ010000145.1:0-3698 GCA_035640315.1 Nitrososphaeraceae archaeon | reverse complement strand
GTAAAGAGATGCCTATTAAATGTAGCCAACGGATGCGTTCCTGTGGTAACAGATGGACGTGTAGAAGCTACTTGCAAAGGAATTATGTCATTACACCATATTCGGGTTGGCGTGAGATCAAAGTCCTCGGTGGGAGTTCTTAGAAAACTCTTGGATTGGAATAGGTCGGGTAATGTCACATGGTTCTATTTGAACAAGCAGGCAGCATATGGAGGCGCTATTTCACTCGCTGAACACTATGACGAATCGCCGCTTGGTCCCATAAGGATCACAGTTAGTAGCAATTCTCTTGATAGGATAATAGAATGGTTACTATCAAATAGAGAATAATACATCTTTTTGATTCCCAACAATATTATAATTTCTTACCCTTACATTTTATAGATACCATATATGGAAACTATGCTGTCGGTTAAAAAAAGACTAAACTTTTAAGTATATTACGTACTTAATCCTTCTTCAAGATATAGCTTCCAAAGTAATCCATTTCAATTTTCATTATTTCATCTCTGCTTTCCGCAATAGAATAATCTTCTAATGCATCATGATTTAACTCTATAAATGTATGTCCCCATTTGAATTTGTCAAGCAAACTTGATGCAAACTTTTTTTCTCCTAGAACATAATAACATGCTGATAAAGATTCAACGCTTGACAATCTTCCAAGTCTAGCATAATTAATTGGATTACCTGCCAACAATGCGGGTATTTTTCTTGGAATACCTTTCTTCAAAAATTTGTGATTTGTTAAAACATTATCTGCCTTGTTCCACGAGCAGTCGATCACACAGATAGAATCTATTAAGGTCTTGTCGGATTTACAGACTACCTCATTAGCAAAGGGATTCAATACAAGCATTTTGTCTCGTATAAAATTTGTAGGCAAAACTGCGCCAAATTTAATCAATTTTAACGCACTACATTTCTTTGGATCATCTTGATTTAGCAAAAGCGCATATGGTCTTATCAACTATAATTTATTAATGAAAGGGAATTATCAATAAAATAGTTTCGAGATCTGGATAATCGTTATTATTATATTATATAATCTGACACAAGAATCGCAACATTAAAAATCATGAATTTTGGAGTATCACTATTGCCACAGATAAATAAAATAACTGTTTTGGGATCTGGAATAATGGGTCATGGTATAGCACAGATTTCTGCAATGAATGGTTATGATGTAGTATTGCGAGACATTGAAGAAAAATTTTTGGACAATGCTATGAGCAAAATAAGATGGTCATTAGATAAGCTTGTAGAAAAAAACAAGATAAACAAACAAGAATCGGACAAAATTCATGGCAGAATAAAGCCAATAGTTGACCTAAAAGAGGCAATGCAAGATACTGACTTGCTAATAGAAGCCGTCCCTGAGGATCTCAAATTGAAGAAAAAAGTCTATTCAGAAGTGGATCAATTTGCACAAGAAAAGACAATTTATTCGTCTAACACAAGCACTTTACCAATTAGTGAAATATCGCAATTAACAAGTAGACCAGCTAGATTCATAGGATTACACTTTTTTAATCCACCGCAATTGATGAAACTGGTTGAGGTTATTCCGGGGACAGGTACGGATGAATCTATTGTCCAACTCGGAACAAATTTTGTAAAATCACTATCAAAGGTTCCTATTTTATGTAACAAAGATGTTCCTGGGTTTATAGTAAATAGAATATTCATACCCTTAGTCCACGAGGCAGCATACAGTCTAGAAAATGACGGTAAAACTATGACCCAAATTGATTCAGCAGTAAAATTCAAACTCTACCTTCCAATGGGCATATTCGAATTGGCTGATTATACTGGACTTGATGTCATACACAAGGCCACAATTGAAATGTACTCTCGCGATAAAAAAGTAGTAAACCCGCATCCTAGAATAGAACAATTGTTTTCATCAGGGAAATTGGGAAAAAAATCGGGGGAAGGCTTCTATTCCTACGGGGACGAGAATTATGAAAGAGTGCCATTGTCTGAAGAGGAAGCATTACAGTATGATCCAATAAGGATTTTATCAGTTGCGATAAATAATGCTTCGTGGTTGATTTCCAATGGTGTATGCACAAGAGAAGACGTTGAATTGGCCTTAAAATTAGGAATGGGTCTTAAAAAGGAACTATTTGAGATTGGAAATGAAAATGGATTTGAAAAAATAGTATCGACTTTGAGTAAGCTGCAAGAAAAAAATGGCTCATTTTATACACCTGATCCCTACCTAAAGACCATTTCAAATTAGATTAGACCCATTCATATTCCCATCTTTGGTATCATCACTACAATTCTTGTTGTGAATCAAAATAGTCGGATATTATTTTTACTGCACTTTGAGCGTCTTGAGAAGTTTGAATGAATACTCTTTTTCTGTCATCAAGATATCTTCCACCAAAGTTTTCAGCAGTTCCTCCGCTACTGGGTATTGTTACCAATATCTTCTTTAACATATATCCGACGCATAGCTCTATGAGGGTACCAACACCTCCACCCACGGCTATAATTCCATCTGCAGATGTCGCCACGACAAAATCTCTGGCATACCCTATTCCGGTTGCAATAATAACATCACAAAACTTGTTGGCAAATTTAGCCTCTTCTTGAGGAATGATTCCGACAGTCAGACCCCCATTTTCTTTTGCCCCTCTACATGCGTTTTCCATCACGCCGCCCAGACCTCCACAAATAAGCACAGCATTTGCCTTTGCTATCTCGGTTCCAACCTGATATGCTATTTCATTTGTTTTTTCACTTGATTTATCCTGATTGTATCCAATGACGGCAATTTGGAGCCTTCTCATGTTTTTCATGATAATTTAATTCTCATATTTATTATAATGTTAGTTTGCTAAAACCTTCCTTGACGGTTAGCATCAACTTGGGCATAAATCAATACTTGGATCAATTTCCTGCCCTGATTCTTCAATTAAGACCTGGAATTTCAGAAAATACTAATCTGAGGTGAAGAATAATATGTCCGCAATAGGACACTGAGATGAATGAAATACAGAATCAAGGACACTAATTTAGCTGAAGAGGGAAAGAAAAAGATTGATTGGGCAGAAGTTCATATGCCAGTATTATCTAATCTTAAAAAAAAATTTAAACTTAATAGTCCTTTAGATGGCGTTAAGGTTGCCGGATGTCTACATGTTACGAAAGAAACAGGTGTTTTAATTCGTACATTACGCGATTTGGGTGCGGAATTAGCATGGTGTGGTTGCAATCCCCTAAGTACACAAGATGATGTCGCTGCCGCACTCGTTGAAGAAGGAATATCAATATTTGCAAGCAGAGGTGTTTCAAATGAACAGTACTATGACGATATTCATGCAACCATGGCAATTAATCCTAATATCACAATTGATGATGGGGCGGATCTGACCGTTGAAATGCATAATTCAACAGGAAATATTAGCCAAATCTATGGCGGGACAGAAGAAACTACCACCGGAGTCGTTAGATTACGAGCTATGGAAAAAAATGGTAAACTAAAATATCCAATAATGGCCGTAAATGATGCAGAAACAAAACATGATTTTGACAATGTTTATGGCACTGGTCAATCCGCTCTAGATGGGGTTATTAGAGCCACTAATATCTTGATTTCAGGAAAAAATGTTGTTGTATCTGGATATGGGCATGTGGGAAAAGGAGTTGCTACAAGAGCAGCTGGTCTTGGAGCTAATGTCATAATA
>DASQWJ010000144.1:0-6508 GCA_035640315.1 Nitrososphaeraceae archaeon | reverse complement strand
CTTAGTTCCTAATATGCATTTGCCGTTAAGATGCATTAAATTTTTTGTGGAAAATGCTATGACTTAATTTGGTTTTCCAATCTCTATTTTCAATTTGGCGTTGGATTTACGTTCTGATACAGGCATTCGAAATGAGGTCGCCTATTGAAAGATACTGTTTAACCATTCAAGTACCACAATTGATTTTATGATAGGATTCATGTTTAATGTCTATTCGAATTTTATCAGTGAAAAAGAAATGATAACATAAATTTTTAAGGGTATAGGAAATTCAAATAGGCTACGGTTACAAAATGCGGAAATTTTCAAATTTTTTGCTTATAGGTGCATTGTATAAATGAACTACTACAACACATTTCGGATGAACTTTGCAATATTCGATAAAATGTTGGTAAACTGAAATTAATAATTGTAAAATGCTATGTTTACGTATAAGTTGTATGTCCAAAGAGCTATTACCTGCATTAAAGGCTCCAATCATTGAACTTGGAAAGTCTTCAGGTTACAACGTGATTGAGAATTATGATCTTGGTGCCGGACCTATTGACGTTGCATGGATTTTTAAACCTGGCATACCTGAATTGCCGACCCTACCTGATTTACGAATTGGCTTTGTATTTTTATTAGAATATTCTGAATCCGCCATAAACCACGCGATTACGAAATCAATGTTAAATCTAATAGACAAGTTAATCCTGGCCGCTGCAACTGAGAAAATAGCCATCGCAGTAAGTAAGTCAATTGAAAGGGATATATCAAGTTCAAGAATTCAATTACGAAAATATGTTACCGTTCTGACGCCTTCAACTCTGGTTGATAAATCAGATGTACTTGGCAGAAAGGGAAGTTATAATTCAAACGTGCCCTTAACAGAGGGGTCCTAATAGTTGGTAATGAAAAAACCTAAAGCTGGAAAGGCCAAAAGAAAATTAAATAGGAGGTTTGGTGTAGCAAAGAAGGCAGTTAAACAAAAAGTGTACATTACCAAATCATTACTACGGCGGAGGCCTGTTACCGACGATGCCATAGCAGGATTGGCCAAAATGGGCAAAAAATATGGCATTGCTTCGGAAATAAAAAAAGACTATGGCTATGGCCCTATCGACTTGGTTTGGAATATTAAAGCTCATCCTAGCTTTCGCCCCATAGCTTGTGGATTTATACGATTTAAAAAACAGAATGGCTCAAGTGATTTGGACAATAGACGATTCTCCTTACTGAAAATTGAAGAAGCTTTAATGATTGGAATCCGCAGTGGAATGGACAGGTTATTCCTGCTATGTGATAATGAGGATATAGCAAAGTCCGTCACGGGACAAATAGAATGGCTATCATCTTTTGGAAGTCTGTTGCGATTTGACTCTTTTTCAGCTGGAGTCTATCCTGGCCAGAATGGACAGATTAAAATGGTTACTAGCCAAGAGAGATCTAAACCAGATAGATAATACAGGACCAAGGCCCAAATTTCCTCGGGCCCGATTTGGTAACCACGCTTAAATTTTGGCCCGTATATAAATAATTAGTACCCGGAGGAGTAACTTAGTTGTGATAGAAGAAAATCCACTTGAAATATTTCTGCGCCATTCCTACCATACCGAAGTCTTCTAAGATGGTCGCCTTCGTCAAAAGGTATACTTTTAGAAAAGTTCCTAGGCACACGCACTGAAATTTCTCCTTTTTAGCAAGCTTTATTGTAACTCCCAACCCAACTAAAGGCCATCACTCCTACTTCTGCCAAAAGAAGTCATAGTGAAGTTGGATTCAGTATCATTGCCAATCCAAAAAATAGTTCGATGAAGAGATAGACACTATCTTTAGTAACGACAATGCGAATAGACTATTATACAAAAGAATGGTTCAAAAGTATAACGTATCGATTAATTGCGACTCAGTAATAGTCCATGGTGATTTATGCATTTTGCAAGATTCGAAAGGGATTGTTATATTTGCACATGGGAGTGGAAGCAGTAGATATAGTCCAAGAAATAGATACGTGGCAAGAACTTTGCAGCATAAAGGTCTAGCTACATTGCTTTTTGACCTGCTTACTAAAGAAGAGGAGGATGAAGAGAGATGGACGAGACACCTTCGATTTAATATTTCGCTTTTGGCCGGTAGATTAATTAGCATAACTGACTGGATAAGTAAAAATCAAAGAACTAGTCATTTGAAAATTGGGTATTTTGGGGCGAGCACTGGCGCTGCGGCGGCTTTAGTTGCTGCAGCAAACAGATCGGACCTTATTGGAGCAGTTGTATCAAGAGGAGGCCGCCCGGATTTGGCTGGAACCGAACTGAGACATGTGAGGGCGTCCACCCTTCTTATTGTAGGAGAAAATGATGAAACAGTTTTGGATTTGAAATAGAAGGGCACTGAAAGACCTTAGAGAGACTAGTAACAAGAAAATTGAGGTTGTAGCTGGAGCCACACATCTTTTTGAAGAACCGGGTACGCTTGAGGAGGTCGCTAAGCTTGCAAGAGACTGGTTTTCAATTTACTTGAATTGATACAATATTGATATTCTGTGATTGAAATGCAATATGAGTAACTATTTCAGATTTAAATCTTGACTGAGCCACTCAGCTAATTTAATCGAGCTCACTAGCTCAAAAAAAGCTCACCAATTCTTAGAGATAATTATGACGGAGCGTTAAACAGATGAAAATGGAATCACAATTAATGACTTGCAAATTGACAATTGTAATTTTGTAATTCTATCGTATAATAGAATTAAGCAGTTTTTGAAGTATATGATAGGAAATGCGTTACCAGGAGTGAATGTCCTATAATTTTCCGCATAAAAGATTGCCTCCTTAGTCAACTTAGTTATCGCAATTCCTGCACATCGGTTCCTTACAATAACATTTCTTTGATTCCACTTATTACATAATTTCCGTGCTAGCATTTCGATTCTTGAATCTTCTTGGATTCAAACTTTTGATGATGCGGTATTTCATTCCTACTTTGAAAGTCCTTTCCACAAACATTACAAGTGAAATTTTTCATGGCAGATCCGGGCGTTTCAGGGTAATCTTTACGCTTTTCCCTCCGATCAATCTTTTGAACCTTTTTTTCTTGTCTCATCGGATATTTGATAATCCTGTTTAGCCACTGAATTCTCTTGTTCCAATACTTGTTTTACGCTGTATATATTGTGATACAAAACTGTGTCATTTAATGATTTTAACAATGCTATTACATCTTTTTCAACAGAGTGCTTTTTGACAAAATTCAATATTTGATATTTGTACGCAGGGAATTTTAGTCCGTCAATCTGTTTTAAAGATCTAAAGATAAAATCTCTGTTTTTACTAGCTTTCTCGACAGCTTTACGAACTGTCGTTGGGTCGCCTTTAGCTTTATGCCTTGTTTATATACCCTTTTTGTTTGACCCATTTTTTTATCTAATAGAAAATAGAGATCTATCTTTTATTAGTCTTAATTGGCCTCTTTAAGATTCATAAAAAAGTTTGTGGATTGACTTATTCGAGAGAGTATTCCCTCACCCCTTTTTAGGTCATAAGTAAAATTTAGTACCTTATATCAATTTTTTGATCTTATATCTTACTATTGGGGAACAAGAATGAGAATCGAAATGAAAGTAATTGCCGCGTAGTAGATTTGAAGAACTTTGATATCGCCAGAATCTTTAATGAAATTGCGATTTATGAAGAAATGAAGGGAGAAAAATTTAAGCCTCGCGCTTATGAAAAAGTTGCTCTATATATTGCATCATTAAATGACGAGCTAGCAACCATATTTCAGAACGGTGGAATTAAAACGCTGATGCAACTGCCTGGAATAGGAAAAAGTATAGCAGAGAAAATAATTGAATTAGTACAAACAGGGAAATTAGCATATTATGATGAATTAAAAAAACAAATTCCAGTTGACGTAACAACACTTTCATCCTTAGAAGGAATAGGACCAAAAAAGGTAAAGATACTTTATGAGAAACTAGGAATAACTAACATTGAAGAACTCGAGAAAGCAGTCAGAGAAAAAAGGTTGCAAAATCTTCAAGGATTTGGGCCAAAGAGTGAACGGAAAATATTGAACAGCATAGAATTCTTCAAGAAAAGTCACGGTGGTAGATTTATTCTACCCTTGATTCTAAACACACTTGAAATTACCATTGATCGTTTGAAAAAACTTGATGGTGTTAAAAAAATCGAGCTGGCTGGGTCAGCAAGAAGAATGAAAGAAACTATAGGCGACGCAGATTTGCTAGCAGTATCTCTTGAACCTTATAAAGTAATGGATTTCTTTACTTCAATGCCAGAAGTTACCTACATTCATGCTAAGGGAAGAACAAAATCTATGGTAAGATTAGTCAGTGGAATCGATTGTGATTTAAGAATTGTGCCCGAAGAATCTTTTGGTGCTGCACTTCAATATTTTACTGGTAATAAGGAACATAATGTTATACTTAGAACTATTGCTTTACACAACGGTTATAAGCTAAATGAATACGGACTGTTCGATAAACGGAATCGTCAGATTGAAGGAAAAACAGAAGGGGGCATTTACTCAAGGCTTGGATTGAGATATATACCGCCGGAATTGAGAGAGAATAATGGAGAGATAGAGGCCGCCAAGGATGATAGATTACCTAAATTGGTTGAATATGACAGTCTTAAAGGAGATCTCCAAATTCATACCAATTGGACGGATGGTAACAATACAATATTAGAGATGGCTCAGGCTGCAAAAATGGCAGGTCTTGAATATATCGCCATTACCGATCACTCACCGACGCTAGGTATAGCGCGTGGATTAAACAAAGAAAAACTTGCTGAACAGGAACAGGAAATTAAAAGAGTCAATAAGAAAATAAAGCTTAATGAAAGTATGGTGATTCTTAGAGGAGTCGAAGTGAACATACTGAAGGACGGAAGGCTTGATCTTGAAAATAATACTTTGAAGGAGTTTGATATTGTTGGTGCTGCTATTCATGCAAATTTTTCTTTGTCAAAAGAGGAACAGACAAACAGACTTTTATCGGCAATGTACAATCCCAATGTAGACATACTGTTTCATCCGACCTGTAGAATAATTCAAAAACGTGAGCCTTTGGATATTGATTTTGGTAAAATAATAGATGTCTCAAAAGAAACCGGTACGATACTTGAAGTAGATTCTTCACCAGACAGATTAGACTTAAAAGACAGTTACATCAAACTTGCAATTGAAAACGGATGCAAGCTAATAGTAAATTCCGATGCGCATGATAAATCGCACTTTCATTTTCTGAGACTTGGAATATCGCAGGCTAGAAGAGGCTGGGCAGAAAAGAAGGATATTATCAATACGCTTTCGTTAGAAAAGTTCCTGAAGTGCCTAAAGTGAATCTATTGAACCTTAATCTTAGCACGCAGTGAAGGCTTGCCTAAAAGGCCCTATCAATTTTGCATAGTAGATATATAAGCGAACGCAGACTAGAGGAAGCCTTAAGGTGAAGAAATTAATAGACATCGAAGAATCAAAACAACTCTAAAGATAGAGGGCTTTTTGAGGAGCATAGTTAAAACATGAAACTATTTCGTTGTTCTTTTTGAAAAGATTTTAAATATTAAAATACTGAATTTTTTATCCTGCATTTGGAGCAGAAACTTTTTCCTTTGATATCTGTATCACTCAGGCTGTTACTGAAATGTATTACGCATCCTAGATTAGGACAATGATTAAAACCAAAGATATGTCCCAATTCATGCACGCACTCTTTTATCATCCTCTGGTAAAACAGTTTCTTATTTGACCTTAAACCGTAGAACTCTTCTTTAATTCTGGCTAAATGTACAGCGCCTAGTCTCCCTTTGGGAAACGCTTCGCCCAATACAAAGTTCAAGCCATTAGAATATGCATCGAAGTCTATTATTCTATTTTCGTTAGGCTTCAATCTGTCATAAAACGCGTCTAATAATTTGGGAGAGTTCCATTGATTTCTCTGATTATCAAATGCTAATTCAATTTCAGCTTTGTCTATTAGAATTGGCGAGGCAATGGTTACTACCTCTAAACACTTTTGATATGTCGTACGCAAGGCGTTTGATAGTACAACAATCTAAACTTGTTGTCACTGGTTCTAATACTATATTCATTAGCACAGACTAACTAACAATTAATTTTATTATTGGTTTCCACATAATAGGAATAATATCACGCTGACTATCATTACTCTATTCTGCTCCGACAACTACTCAACACTCATACCGACCACGAGTACCCAGACCGTCAGGAGCATAGGATCAAAATGATGATAGTTCCCAAAGATACTTTCTTATGTAAATCAGAAGCGGTCAGGGACACCTGAAAACGATATTATTCAAATTCTGCAAAATAATCTTACCGACAATAAACAATATGATAACGTCTATGAAATAGAAAGACAGGCAGGATTAGTCACACAAGGAAATTAGGACGACTATCATCATTTTGATCCTAATGCTCCTGACGGTCTGGGTACTCGTGGTCGGTATGAGTGTTGAGTAGTTATCGGAGCAGAATA
>DASQWJ010000143.1:0-5406 GCA_035640315.1 Nitrososphaeraceae archaeon | reverse complement strand
TAATCTCCCAGTTCTGTTTGCGCCATGGGCCCCTGGAGCCAAGCCTATAATCAGAAGTTCCGCATTAATATCTCCAAGACCAGTAACTGGTTTTGCCCAGTATGTTTCACCTGAATATCGTCTGACCTTTGTCTTACCAACTTGACGCGTATAAGTTACCAACCTCTTGCATAGAGTGCAATTAATTATTTCTCTGTTTATACTATCTAGGGTAACCAAACGTTTCATCTAAGCATGTTAGTAATTTACAATGTTGCGGTAATTCAGTGTATTTGTCCAACAGACTATTCTGGTACTGAATCAGAGACCAACTTGCCATTTTCAATTTTGATAAATAAATATCGGTTATCCTTGAAAATTAGTGTGAGTTCGTCCTTCTGTTCTTCAACATCCAACAACTCTTGTCCCTTGATACCGTCATACTTTGCCATTACTCATATTTCAAATACATCTATATTTATAGTAAGATGAAAATGATTATGCTAGAATGTTGGTGTCCTAAGTTCTATTTACTTTAATGGTTTCAGTATGCGCGTGCAACTCTACTGGCTCTGTATAAATATGTCTTCCCCATGAGACCTTGATGTCTATTTTAATCTCATTTTCCCCCTTTGCCAAGTTATTGCTTTGTAGTTCAATAGTTTTAGTTACATCAAATAACAATGATTTAGCTTCTTCAATAGTTAACGGATAATGCGGGATTTCATCCTTTATTATGGATATCCAGACCCTATAGGATAATTTAGGATTTCTTGTCCAAAATAATACTGCTTTTCTAACGAACTTTATCTTATCAATCGACTTTCCACCCACTTTTACATCCAGAAAAACACTTAATCGAAAAGCGTTATCATGTTTGTCATACGCTCTTTCCCAATTTTTTTGAGAAAAAATTTCTCTTATCAAGCCATTTATATTAAAGCCCATATCCAAGGTCAAAACCGTATTTGCTCCTATGCTCGTATGAGCCGTACCAAGTTTAATGTCAGAAATAAGGCTTTTCTGCAATGAGCTTCGCAGATGGTATAATTTATATCTTCAATAAGTAGTTGTCTGTATCATGCAGGCAGAGATAGAAAATTACAAATCAAATGAAGTCAATTTAAATGTCAGCGAAGATATTTCAATTTTATATATTGTACAGCATGAACTTTTGAATCAAAAGGAAGTGGATTTTGCAGGCGTTGTACTTAAACATCAACTTAAGGAAGATTTTAGTTTTAGAATTGTAACAAAAAAATCAAAGCCACTTGATATTTTGCACAAGGCCTTACAATCCTCATCAGATAATGCTCTAAAGCTTAAAGAAATGATCGAATCGGAAGTAAAGATAGAAAAGAGTGCTGGTTCTGCTTGAAATTTTGTCCGAATTGTGAAAGCAGAATGAAACCAAGAATTGAGGAAAATATTTTGATTTGTCCCAAATGTGGTTTCACGGAAGCAAAAATTGAAATTAAATCAGTTCCTTTGATTGACCAAAGCGGAGCTGGTTTAAAGATAGTTGAATCTGAAAAGGGGCCAAGTGCCCTACCAACAACGAATATCGATTGTCCCAAATGTGGGAACAATGTAGCATTCTGGTGGATGTTGCAAACAAGATCTGCTGATGAAGCTACAACCCAATTTTATAGGTGCACCCAATGTAGCCATACCTGGAGAAATTACGCCTGAACATGCGTATTCTTATGCGAGAACTAGTTCTTTAGAATAATCATATAAATCATGAAAATAAGACCCAAAATTTACAGTTCTATTACACTGGTTTTCTAGTATGATTTCTAGAGCGGAGTTCAGTCATTTTATGAACAATAGGAATGTTTAAAATGTTTTGAATCTGCCTCTTTGATTGATATAGTTGGTATTTTTAGCGAAGACAAAATCACCTGATGAATGGAAGGCAGTAACTTCTGCGATATCTACTTTAGTTGATGAGGCAACATTTGAGGCTACCGTTGAAGGTTTATCGTTTAGAGGCATGGATCCTTCACACGTGGCATTAATTGATATTAGTTGGCCAAACTCTGCGTTTGATGGTTATGAGTGCGATTCCGCGCTAAAATTTGGTGTTAGGATTGATGAGTTTTCAAAATTGATGAAAAGAGCTGAGAAAAAGGATGCGTTGGAGGTTTCCGTCGAAGAGAACAGCTTTCTTCATATTAAGATCCTAAATGGGTACAAGAGAGAATATAAAATGCGATTAATTGAAAGTACCGGAGGATCGACCCCCTTACCAAAACTAAATTTTAATTCCAAGGTAATATTGACTCCAGCGTCATTTGATAAGATCTTGTCTGATATTGAAGTAGTCTCAGAATATATATCAATTGAGTCTGATGAAAAGAAAATTACCTTTTCCGGTAAAAGCGACTCCGGCGAAGCTGATATTGTCATTGAATCAGGTAGTGAAGGTCTAGAAGAACTACAGGTGAAAGATACAAGCAAAGCTACCTATAGTTTGGATTACTTATCAAAAATCACAAAAGCAATAAGCGCCTCTGGAGGTTCACTGGTACTTGAATATTCTACAAAAATGCCACTGAGATTAGAATTTAGAGTGGCTAATGTAGGCAGAATTCATTTCTATCTGGCTCCCAGGGTTCAGGACTAGAACCTTTTCTTGTAAACCAAAATCAACATGGTCATTAATTGTAATGATTTACTAACAATTAGTAATCTTCAATAACAAAAAAACCCTGAGCTTTTCAATGGATGGTAATTCTATAATCGTATATAAATTTCACCATCCTTTTCGGATACTGGAAATAGTAACAAATTATCAGATTTTGTCCAATTCGGACTTTGATCCTTCCATTTGTTTGGAATATGTACCAGTTTGCCGTTATTTAGGTCATATTCAAAATCGTGCATATAGCATATTATTCTCGTTCCATTAATATCACTCTTAGAGAGAGATGCGCCCCTGTGTGGGCATGAATTATCGAAAGCAAATAGTTGCTCATTAGATCTACACACAAGAATATTAGAACCCTGGACATTTATTACCTTCATAGAATTATTTGGAAGTTCTTCACTATTACACACTTTATATTCCATTATTAAATACTAGACTAATTTCTTTCTATAAATTCATTTTTAATATCGTTCTAATTTAGTTCGCATTTTTTTTCTATAATTGAAAGTACAATATCATTATAAATATCGTTTGCGTCGTAAGTACACAATTGAAATATCATAGAGTCAGTGAAATTATGAAGGATGAATTTCTAGCCAAAGATATCAAAATTAGGGGTTGGGTTTATAGAATTCGCAAACAAAAGGATAAAGCATTCATAATAATTAGAGATGATCGCGGCGGAATAATTCAATGTGTATTGCCCAGTGCAATTGTTCCGGATTTAACTATAGAATCCTCTATAGAAATTCATGGTACCCTATTCAAGGATGAAAGAGCAAAAGAAGGCGGATATGAAATTCGAGGTAATGATCTCAAGATTCATAACTTAGCAAATAATGATTTTCCAATTGGAGAGTATCAAAGTACTGAACTATTGCTGGATTATAGACATCTGACTTTGCGTACAAGAAAGATGATAGCAGTAGCAAAGATAAGAGCAACTATTCTTGAAAAAGTACGTAATTGGTTTATTGAAAATGGTTGGATGGAGGTTAACGTTCCCACACTAGTTAAGAGTGCAGTTGAAGGTGGATCAACCCTCTTTCCTGTCAAATACTTTAAGGAAGAAGCATTTTTATCACAAAGCGCCCAGCTTTATTTGGAAGCACTAATTTTTTCACTCGGTCCAGTTTGGACGATAGGGCCCTCATTTAGGGCCGAAAAATCAAGGACGCTAAGACATCTTGCAGAATATTTGCATTTAGAGGCAGAGGCCCCTTGGATATCCCTTAATGATCTTTTCTCCATTCAGCAAAAATTAGTTAGCAATTTGGTTGGAAATGTAATAAACGATAGAAAGGAGGAACTCGAATTTTTGAACGTGGATATTCCATCTTTGACTCAAATCAAAGAACCATTTGACAAATTAAGTTATGATGAAGCGATCGAAATTCTTTCTTCAATGGATATTCAGGTCCAAGAGGAAAAAGGAACTAGGAAAATCAAGTGGGGCGATGATTTGAATATAGATTCGGAAAAGGCTCTTACAAAAAATCGTACTAATCCAGTTTTTGTTTATGGATATCCGCTGGAAGTTAAGCCGTTCTACGTAAAGGAGGATCCGGAAACTCCTGGAATTGCTCTAACCACCGACTTACTTTTGCCAAATGGCTTTGGTGAGGTAAGCAGTGGAGGAATGAGGGAAGATAATATTACCTTACTAAAATCCAGGATTGAAAAAGAGGGGCTGAATATGAGTTCATATTCCTGGTATTTGGACCTTAGAAAATATGGATCTGTGCCCCACGGTGGATTTGGTATAGGTATAGAAAGATTGGTAAGATGGATAACTAATCTTGAAGACATCAAGGAATGTGTACTCTTTCCAAGAACAATGGCAAGGCTTGAACCTTGATATATTGATATGTGATGCACCTCATATTTAACTTGTAAGAAATAGCAAGCTGTAGAATAAGCTAGTTTGGCATCATATACCGATAGTGAGTTTACTGCATCAACTTTTTATATCTCATTCACATCCTTCTTGTTATGCCAAAGGCTTTTGTCCTAATGAATGCTGAATTAGGTAGTGAAGATTCGATAGTAAGCGAACTTAAGAGTATTGACGGTGTAAAAGAAATTTACCAAGTTTATGGAGTTTATGATATAGTTGCACAAGTTGAATCAGAAACAATGGAAAAAGTCAAAGAAACAATTACGTGGAAGCTCCGAAAACTAAATGGAGTAAAGTCTACATTAACTATGATTGTAATGGAATGACAAAACATCAATTTTTTGCTCAATTTTCTAATTCTTAAAATTGTCATTTTTCAGTTAATGGCCGAGATATCATTATAGAATTTCTTTGATTAATTCACAGAATTAACGTAACTGAGATCAAGTTTTTTAAAGTGCTACTTTTGATAAACCTGTTACCCAAAATAATATTTCATAAAATTAATTATGCACAATTGTTACCATATGACTAATTTGTTGACTATTACCTCAGGTGATTTTACAAATAATGATTATTTAACTCACAATTTATTAATATATAGTCTGTACAAATTAATAGAAATATTGACCAATGATGAAAATCATTCCAAGATAAAAGAATTGTTCAGCAGGTTTAATGTAAACCTAGGTGATTCAGTGATGATTGAAACGGAAAATGCCAGACATGAAGGTATTTTGATCCCAAGATATGAATATGCTGATGTAAATCATCTAGTTTTGAAATTAAAAAATGGATATAACATTGGTATCAATTTAGGAAAAATTAAGAACATAAAAAAAACTCTTGAAAAATCGGATCCTATGAAGTTTGATAT
>DASQWJ010000142.1:0-10121 GCA_035640315.1 Nitrososphaeraceae archaeon | reverse complement strand
GTGGCAATAGAACTTAAAATTGCAAGGGTTACCCATATAGAATGATGATTACTTTTTTTGTCAACCAAGGGAATCTTTTTTTGAACACACTAAGTTCTCAAGATCAATATATTTTATTTTGCATCAGGTTGTATATTTTATTTTATAACTGATTCATTTTCACACATTTGTTCGAATGAAAGTTATGACCAAAATGTCCATAAACTCATGAAATGGTAATTGGCTAAAGTTATGAAACCTTAATCTATGTTTTGTTAGTAGTATAGTACGAAGTGAGTCGATCCGGAGTTTAATGTCAAGCATTGATGAAATAAAGACAAGATTAAAGAAAAACTGGTATCAATTTGTTAATGCGAATAGTAAGAAATTCACAAACAAGATAATAGATGGATCTTCTCCTCCATCATTATTTGTAGGTGAATTTGGTTATCCCCGTGTTAGAGTTGGTCCCATGGTACCTCCTTACCATGGGGATACTTCAATATTAGATAAGCCTGAATTATGGTTAGGCAAGTCAATGGAGGAGATCGTAAACTATAGGATCAATCTTTTAAAAGGAACAATGATTCATGACGTGAACAAAGTTTCGGGTAGGTATATCGAATCATTACAAGATATGGCACTGTCTAAAAGTGCGGTTGAAAGTACTATGACATTTGAAAAAATTCCGTCACAGTTTCTAAATGAAATGATTTTGAGTAAGAATAACCCTGCAGAAATACCAGTTGTATTTTCAGCACCAGTAAGTGAGTTTAAGATTTTTCCGTCAAATTCAGATGAAAAAATCGAAAAAAAATACTACGATGGTGACTTACTTGCTTCAGATGCGCTAGTAGAACTCTACGAGAATAGTGTAGACATGACCAGCATTGCAAAGGTCCTGAGCATGGGAATGCTTGGAAGAAAAAAAAATCGAAAACTGGTACCTACGAAGTGGAGCATCACAGCGGCAGATAACATAGTTTCCATGCATCTATTAGAAAAAATAAAAAACAACGCTATCTTGGATTATTATCTTGTATTCACATTTAATCATCTGGCAAATTACTATTCAATAATTTTCATCCCTGATGATGTATGGAATTTCGAAATGATTGAATCTTGGATTGATAATAATGGAAAGGTACACATAGGATCAGATTATGAATCAGGGAAGAACATTGATCATTATCCTTCAATTGCCGGCGCATATTTTGCAGCAAGATTAGCAGCTGCAGAATTCTTGTTTAAGAAAAGAAGAAAGGCCTCTGTCTTAGTTTTAAGGGAAATCCACCCCGAGTATTTCGTGCCTCTAGGCGTTTGGCAGATTAGAGAAGGTATCAGAGAGAGTCTGAAATTGAAAGGAAAAAAATTTGAAACATTTGATTCTGCATTAAAATATGGAATATCCAAGACTTCTCTATCACTAAACGAATGGATTAAAAATAGTTCAATTATTAGGAACAGGAAACAGAAAAGGATATCTGACTATCTCAATTAGGAAATATAGAAAAATTACATAATACTGTACATATGGTTATTGAATTAATTCAATTAATGTTAATTATCTTCACTAATAGTTGCTAAATTTGCAGATTTACAAATTAGTGGGAAAATAGATTACAATCTAGGGTAAGCAAATCAAATATTTTGGGTTTTTTTCACCAATCTGTTGATCCTTTGTCTTTACAATGTCGACATCCATCAATTTTTGACACGTGTTTTCTGCCATTTTTTGTGAATCATTGAGATTATTCATCATCGTAATCGAAATGTCTTTGCTAGTTCCAAACGGATCTACTATATCTGGATACTTGAGGACATTTGTTGATACAATCTCGCAGTTGATTATCTTATCACATTCTTCAGCATTGAGGCCTTCCATTTTACTTGGCTGTTCTATTGCATATATCCTCCCCGTCATGCTATGGGTTGAAACTAGCGTTAGGGTTATCATTATCATTACTATATACGTTAAATTCCTAGACAAGTGAATATGTGTACGTGGCGCTGTTTATTTGAATTTGGAAAAAATTATTATTAATAAACTTAGTTCTATTGAGTGAAAAAGAAAGTTATAGTTCTATCTTATGTCAAAAAAAAATTTGTGTTATTGACTGTTTGTTAATATTCTGCAGGTTCAGTTTTAATCAAGGTGTATATTTTTATTCACAATTAACGAAAAATACGTCTTGTTCGTCGCTAAAATTGAATAACACCAAATGACAGATCATTATCAGAACAGTAGATATTTTTTTGTGAAGGGGATTTATACTACTAGCGTATTGTCTTTGTTTGTTCTAGTAAGCTCCATGTTCTTATCATCGTATTATGGAATAGCAAGAGCAGAAACAGTAATGTGCAGAAATGACAATTCTGATAAATCTTGCAAGGGTTCCGAAAAGACTGATGTTTTGATAGGCAATAGGGATTCTAACAGAATGAATGGCCTAGAAGGTACTGACTACATTCTGGGACTTTTTGGTAATGATTACATAATTGGATATAATGGTAGCGACACACTTGTTGGTGGAGCTGGTAACGATGTCTTACACGGAGGAGGAGATAAAGATGCCTTGATGGGCAGTACCGGAAATGATAATATTACAGGTGGCTATGGTGCAGACGAAGTGATAGGTGGGGAAGGTAACGATACCATACTTGGGGGAAATGGGCCTGACACCATTATCGCAGGACAGGGTGAGGACTTTATTGTGGGAGGCCCCGGATTAGATGAAATAAGTGCGGGAGCAGATGATGATAAAATTTATACTGCAAATAGGAACACTACGGAATCAGATAATTCCAAGGATATTGTTTACTGCGGAGAGGGAAATGATGAAGTGTGGCTAAACACCGGCATGGATGAGGACGAGGTAAGTAAGGATTGCGAAATATTACACGAAGGATGATTCCAAATACCCAAGATGGTACATTCATTTTGCGGTTGATGTGATTTAAAAATCTGATTTGTCCTAGGAATTCTTACGTAATGAGTCAGTTAATTACTAAAAAGGTCTAAAATCCACAGTACCACGAATATCAAGAATATCGAGTTGTTGTGCTATACCCAATGCTCTCTCATTCTCAATTTCATCATAACATCTGCGATAAAATGGACAGGTTGGACATTTGCTCGATTTCAGGGGTTCTGTTAATCGTGGAAGGACTGTCACATCATGATTTTCAAGTGCATTTACAAGTAAATTCTTTCTTAGTACCATTTCATTTCTCAATATCTCTCTAGTGATATCCTCCTTGGGAAGGTATACAGACCAGCTCTCTATTCCGGGCGATTTGGCATCTTTAGGTCTAAAGTAGAACTCCCCAGTTTCGTCCTTCTTTATCAATTTCAATTCTCTAATATTATACCTGATAGAAATTACACCTCTTTCAATACCTGTCATAATTAAATAATAAAGTAGTTGTCTCAAATAGGAACGAAATGTATAATCATTTATATCAAGTCGTTTGCCAGTAACTGTATCCTTCAGCTCAATAATTACTGTCTTATCATGTGACTTATCCATTATGTCGGGATGAGCAACTATTCCATCCATTTGTAGCTCTGCCTGTGCCACACCAATTTTTGCAAGCTTGGTGATGGCAAACTCACTTGCTTCCCCCCTAACGAAGTGATGTATGGATTCATCAGTTATAGGAGCTTCATCAGGATAAACTCGGGAATAGTATTGTTTTCTAATACATGAGCTCGGGAGTATGTCCGAAACGTGAATGGGTGCTGATCCTATCCTTTCCTTTTTTCTTTCATCATATCGTACTCTCAAATTATTTCTTAGCAAATCTGTGAATTCTGAATCAGGTCGAACGACTATTGGCATAACTTGATAGAGAATAATGACATAATACGTCTTAATAGTTATTTTATTTAGTCGGGGATCTAGTGAAAAATATTTTATATACTCCATATTTAGATTAGGATTTACGGAACATAAAGTTAAGGTATTGGGCATTGGAAGCAGTATGAGGAAAAATTCCGTTAGCACTAGGGCTCTACGGAGTGTTCTTGAAATTATTTCTCTAAAGTATGAAATTGAAGTTAGATTGGTAAGCCTGTTGGAAACAGAATTGCCCATATATAGGCCTAGTGCCGGGTTTGAAAATGAAAATGTAAAAAAGGTAACATCTGACGTAAATTGGGCTAATGTATTTCTTTTAGCTTCCCCTGATTATCACGGGTCAATGTCGGGAACAATGAAAAATTTTCTTGATTTTTTTTGGAAGGAATTTTCTGGCAAGACCTTTGGTTATATTGTCTCTTCCCATGAAAAAGGTCTAACTGTCATGGATCAGATGAGAACTGCAGTAAGACAGTGCTATGCTTGGAGTTTGCCTTATGGGATCTCGATTAACGAGAGAGAAGATTTTGAAAGCGGCCAAATTGTTAATAAAAGATTGCAAACTAGAATGGAAATGCTTGCCAGAGACCTGGTTGTTTACGGTGGGTTAATTTATTCACAATTTATGAGAGATATGGATTCATCGGAACCCAATACTTTTGCACACTATTATCTCTAGAATGTATTTAGTTTCAAACTTTTCATAGTTGGCTCGATAAAATAAAAAGACTAAACTATTCGGTTAACTTTGTTTAGGAACTTCTATTATAAACGCAAACAAAGCAGGCATGGGAGACAGAAAAATGCCGGGCCTGAATGCATCCTGCTATCAAAAAAGCAAAGACACTTTTTCCGCCTTCCTAGATTCGTCTTTTTGGATTTGGGATCCCTGTGTACACAGAAGTCAATATGATAGCGAAGGTGGATATTGTTGCTTTAATCATATGCTGTCACTACCAAGTAAAGAAGGCGTTTCATATCCCCTGTTTAGGTTTAAAAAGATAATCTTTGATATCCTAGAACAAAACCAGAATGTCTGGTTAAAGAAAGCACGGGGACTTGGACTTACCACTTTTATGCTTAGGTATCTCACTTGGAAAATCCTTTTTTCTTCAGAGTTGGATCATAAATCAATATACATTATTTCAGGAAACGATAACAAATCAAATGATAAAACGGATCTAATATTGAAAAAATTGTTTGTAAAAAGATTTCCTTTACTAAAGCTTGATTCAAGATTCACTGATTTATGGTTAAAGAGAACCCGGATAAAGATTTTGAGTCCAAATGATATTTTTGATTTTGTAGCTTTTGATACGGCATACTTGTTCATTGACGATGCAGATTTTTTGCCGGTCTCTGAACAGATAAAACTAGAAAAGGCTGTTTCATCATGTTTGGTCAGAAGCAACTGCAGGACGATTATGGTGTCGACACCAAACCAGCGTGGGAGTTTCTTTGAAAAAATACAAAATGATACAAATTCACAGTATGCAAAACTGCAGCTTGATTATAGATATGGAATGGGTACACTCTATGATAACAAATTTATTGAAACAAAGAAATTAGAGCCTGAGTTTGATAGAGAATACAATATCATGTATAAATAATATCTGAAATTAGTATCACGTGTATCACTAATTAATTGAATTATCCATCATCAATATGTCATATCAATTTTCAATTGAGAATATTGTGAAAATAATATTTCAATTTTTTAAATCAAATTCAGTTATAGTGCCCCTCTGAAGGAACAATCATATTGAAAATATCCACTCTAGAAGGAAATGATATGATCACACATCAAAATTACTTTATTATATTAGTTTAAATACCATTTTTTGGTAAATAAAATCTATTGCTGATTTCAGGACATAAATCTGATAAAGGCTTAGCACGAGAGAACAATGAGGACGCTCTTTATGTAAATGACAAAGAAGGAGTATATGTTTTAGCTGACGGAATGGGCGGACACGAAGGAGGTGAAATAGCAAGTAACATTGCAGTTAACACCGTAGCTAAAATCCTGTCCAGCTCAATATTGATACCTCAACAGAAGACCCTTGAAGATATTATTCACGATGCTCTGAACAGAGCAAATGATGAGATCATTTCGTATAGAAAAAATCGTAATGAATTAAAAGATATGGCAACGACAATAGTGGTTACAACCTTTCATGACGACACTGCTAATTACATACATTTAGGCGACAGCAGAGCATATTTGTTCAAAAAAAATGATAATCTGATTCAGTTAACCACCGACGACTCTTTGGTAATGGAAATGGTAAAGAAAGGATTGATTCTCAAAGATGATTTGCAAGTGCACAGTTTACGTAATGTTGTTACACGTTACATCGGAACAGATAATTTGGTTATTCCTGAAATTCATCAATGTGAGATTGAAACAAATGATTGCGTCATGCTCTGTTCAGACGGTCTAACCAATATGCTAAGGGAGGAAGAAATAAAATCGATATTAGGCGGAAATAGTTCGATGGGTCCGCAAGATGTGTGTAATTTGCTTGTTGATAGCGCAAATAATAATGGCGGTGAAGATAATATTTCTGTTATTGTAATTCAAAAGAAATAGAAATTTCACAAACAAAAATTCTCAAGATTTGATAGCATCTGCCAGTTTAGGATTTTGAATCTTCTGTTATGTATCGGAAGGCTTACATAATTGTCAGGAAATCAGTCTCAGCCTTCTGGAGATGATAGCAGAGTAAATATATTTCCATCAAGGTCCTTTACAAGAGACATTATGCCACCCCATTCCTGTTTTTCTGGTTTTGTAATACTAACACCCTTTGATTGAAGTTCTTCATAGGTTGATTGAATGTTTGATGAATAGAACCAAACTCCAGTGTTTCTTCCAATGTTCTTCTTGGCGATTTCAAATTCCTCAGGAGACATGAGTTGTGAATTGGGTTCCATAATACTTAGCGTTGATTCTGAGTCTTTGGGTGCGACCTCCATCCATTTTCCACCAAAGAACGGAACATTCATTCTAATATCAAAACCAATTTTTTCTGTATAAAATTTCACTGCCTGGGCTTGGTCTGATACCATTATAACCACACCACCTATTGTATTTATCATTGTAAGCATTATTCTGGACAAGAATTATTATAAAGTTGCCGCCTATGTTTGAAAATCAACAAAATATTTCCTTGCTGCGACTATAGGGTAGTCATTAATATCAAACTCAGATATTAGTTTAGATTGACTACAAGAATTGAAAACCTCTGAGCAATACGAATCGGTTTCTAAAATATTATTAATTACCTCTTAGGAGGGTATACTACTGATCAAATTGATAACGGCAAACATTTTGAGAGCTGAACAAGACGATAATGTTTCCAAAGATGATGAGGATATAGAAGACGATTTTGAAGAAGATATTGAAGACGATCTTGAAGATATAGAAGAAGATCTTGAAGATGTACAAAGCGAGTAACAAACAGCCATTTTGATCCTAAATTGATCATGATTAATCTACTTTACATTATGTTTGACTGGCTCCCTTACTCGGATTACATTTTCTGGTCCATCAGAGAAAAATGAAAGTAACTGTAGATCTTCCAGATCCCAAAACCCAGGCATTGATAGTAAAACTCATACTAAATAAGAGAACAGAAAAATCACTTCAACTACTTTCAAATTTTTATAATATTCAAGCTCCAGAAGTTGTTGTTGGTACTATTAAGGGTAAAAGAAAGACAGTGCATGCTGTATATGTGCATAATCAAAGGCGCATCTATGCAAGAAATTCTGATATATTTTACAATCCATTTGTGATTCTTCATGAATTTTATCACCATTTGAGATATAGGGGAATGGAGCATAGAGGTTCAGAAAAAAGCGCTGATAAATTTGCACTACAATTTATTAATTCATATCGATCGCTATATGCATTAAACTCTCAGTCAAGGAAAAATGCAAGAAAAAATCAAAATTAGTATATAATAAATCAGAATTGCAAAAAAGTTAGATCGGTCAAATGTTCAAGATGTTTCTTAGAGACAGAATCGCTTATTTTCTTCAATTCATTTTTAGCTTTAGATGAATAAGAAATGTACAGTTGCTCCATCTTGTCAATGAACTCAACTGATTGTTCGTTGTTTCTGACCAATATATTAAATAGTCTATCTTCATTATTCCAATCCATAATATCATCATGTATCTGGTATGCTATCCCAATAAAATGTCCGAAACTTCCCATTGCACTAATTTCTTCCTCATTCCCTCCGCCTACAATGGAACCAATTTTTGATGCCGCCTCAAACAATGAGGCAGTCTTGTGTTCGATAACCTTTATGTAGTCATCGTCTTTTAGGGAAGGGTCTTTGGTAAGTTTTATTTCCATCATTTCACCCTCACTCATCTTTGTTGCTGCCATTGATAATTCTGCTGATATCCTGGCGTTGTTAATTTTGGTACAGATGTTCAATATTATGCCTAGAACAAAGTCAGCTGTAAGAATACTGCTATTATATCCATATTTAACATGGAATGATGGCTTGCCTCTTCTATAATCTTCCTTATCTATTATGTCATCATGAATTACAGATTCAGTGTGAAGTAATTCAATTGCGCATGATGCTAGAAACATGTCCTCGGTTATGTCTGAATTTATTCTCTTGTTTGATAATATCGTCTCTGCTGACAAAACCAGTATTAACGGTCTAATACGTTTTCCACCATCTGACGCATATCTCAACGGTGTGTAAAACTCTGACCAAGAATAAAGATCTAATTCTCTAGCAAGATACTCGTCAATTTTTGATAAATAAGAACTAAATTGCTCTAAAAGTGGATTTGCTTCAATGTTTCTTCTATTCAAGAATGGAATCTAGCCTAGACTAGTGTTCATTCATTGATATTTAATCCTTTTACAAAATTTTCATCGAATCAAGCCATTCTTTGAATAATATTATTTCACATTGATTTCAGAATTTTGTCCCATACAGTTTATTCAAAGATAAATCAAGTATGCTCCGGCCGGGATTTGAACCCGGGATCTGCGACTCGAAAGGCCACAATGCTTGACCGGACTGTGCAATCGTTCTCTTGTGGTACGATTACTACACCACCGGAGCCACTAGGATGATGAATAAATCACAATATAATACTTTACGGCGCCTAGAATTGGTATTTTTTTTGTCAAGTTTTTCAACTGTCAATCTGCATCATTATGGATCTATCCTGTACTGAATTAGATATATTGAGAATAATTTCATCACACAAGGTTTTATTATAGGTTAGTGATGATCGTAATTGATGAACAAACTGATTTACAGGATAGATCAAGAAGTAGATAAAAGAAGTCTATTAAAACATCCATTCTATAAGATGTGGTCAAATGGTGAATTAAGTATTGATGATTTACAAGGATATTCTTTGGAATATTTTCAATTAGTGAAAATGGTTCCAGAAATGGTTAACAATATTCTGCTGAAAATGGGTGAATCCAAACTACGTGGCCTTGTTGAAGAGAGCCAAAAAGAAGAGAAAAATCATGTGGAACCATGGATAAGATTTGCTAGTTCTTTAGGAGTAAAGAAAAAAGATCTATTGAATCATGTTTGTGATGAAAATACGAAAGAGGCTGTATCTTCACTTGTGGAGTTGAGTAAGAATTCATTGGACGAAGCCATATGTGCGATGTACGCGTATGAGCTAGACCTGCCAAATATAAGCAGATCAAAGATTGAAGGATTAAGCAAGTTTTATAATTTATCAAGTCCAGATTCAAGAAACTATTTTGAAATTCATCAAGAAGCAGATATCAGGCACGCGGCGATATGGCGTAATATGATTAGAAAAATTCCAGATCACAAATATGAATCTTGTATAAACTCAGCCATAGATTCGCTGAACGCACAGAATTTACTATTGGATGCTGTCTATGAAAAATATGTGAAATCGTTCAACTAGCCAATTATTTCCTCGTCAGTCGGTAATCACAGTAATTTCTAGGGGCTTGTAGTATTCAAAACCTTTATACATATTTTAATATCGAAAAAGTTTGTCGGGCCCATAGCTCAGCCTGGTTAGAGCGACCGGCTCATAACCGGTCGGCCGGGGGTTCAAATCCCCTTGGGCCCACTATGTATAAGGGCTCAAATATTCGTTCGTTGCATTAGACACATAGGAAAATTAAACAATGCCAACATAGCTTGCTACTACCATTACAAAAAATAGATTTAATAACAAATAGAGCAAATTCAGAATTAGTACGGAAATTTTATGATCTTATAAGATCCAATGGTGCAAGCG
>DASQWJ010000141.1:0-13330 GCA_035640315.1 Nitrososphaeraceae archaeon | reverse complement strand
ACAATTGATAAAATGCCTATTGGTCACTATATCGCGAAGGAGTCATTGAAAAAGGGAGTTTATTTAAGAACATTGGGAAATATTATTACGATAATTCCGCCGTTAGCAATACGTGAAGAAGACCTAACAAAGATAGTTGATACTGAATATCAAGTTGTAGAAAAGGTCCAGAAAAAAATCAAATAATGAATGATGGAAGCCAAAAGTAACCTAAATCATTCTAATCTGGTTATAGAGAGTTGCTTTTGAAATTCCAAGATTTTTTGCGATCTTGTTTCTCGGAATGTTCTGAGACAGCATTTTAATTAATACATCTTTATCAAGCGTCTTCTTAGGACGCCCAATGTTTTTGCCTGCCATTTTTGCTCTTACCATCCCATCTTTAGTACGTTGAATCAACATTTCTCTTTCTCTTTCTGCTACCCAAGTCAGTATTCCAATCATCAATTTTCTAACACTCGGATCAGTGGTTTGAAGAAAGATCTCTTTTGGTGAACAAGATATAAGAGGAGAATACTGTTCAATTGATTTTATTGCATCAAGTGTCTCCCAAAACGTTCTTCCAACCCTAGATAATTCATAGACAATAACCGAATCTACACGATCAGATCTAACCAAGGTAAGCATCTCCTTGAATGCAGGTCGGTCAATTGCAGGAATTTTACCGCTTATTGCAGAATCTTCGAAAAAATCCAGAACTTTATAATCATTATCTTCGGCCCATTTTTCTATTGCTAACCTCTGATTAAGCACCGTTTGCTCGTCTGTACTGACGCGCAAATATCCAAATGCGAATTTCATTACAATCTTAATTATTAAAAGTTGATAATACTTTAGGTCAAAAAAAATACGTACAGTTCAAAAAAGGTGTGACATTAATTGCACTTATTACGAGTAAAAAAATGTCCCTATAATTGCACAATTCAAAAACGGGTCCTTTTTTAGACTTTAAAGGTGCAACAAAGAAATGACGAATTTCGTATATTATCACCTTAATGTGCCGGCATTGAGCAATGGATTAATTCTTTACCATTGAATAATTTATTCCCCTAAATAAGCCTAAAAATAACAAAATATGCTAGATATTTCATTAAAATCGACCATTATCAAATGAGCAAGTACAGGACCATAGTACGGAATCAATCGCTTGTTTATCTTACTGACTGTAAAGTTCAATTTATTTCGAAAAGGTAGATCCAATACCATAATTAAAGAATAAGTATGGGTTCTAAAAAAGAACTAGTGATGCAAGATTTCGAGTTTATAGATTCTTGTATGAAAAAGGTCATTAATGGAAATTCTATTTCCTTTGATGAAGCTGAAAAATTAATTTCAACTGATAATTTGATAAAACTAGCTGATTGTGCTAACTTCATAACTAGGAGGTTCAATCATGAAACTGTTGACGTTGAATCACTAATAAATGCAAAATCAGGCAACTGTCCTGAAGATTGTTCCTTTTGTGCCCAGTCCACGTTTTATGAAACGGGTATTACAAAATATCCTCTCCTAAATGATGAAGTTATATTGGAAAAAGCCAGGGAAGCTGAGAAAAGCGGTTCAGCCAGTTTTTGTCTTGTTTGTGCATACCGTGAACCATCACAAAATGATTTTGAAAAAATTTGCAATATCATAGAAAAATTAAGAAATCAAGTGAATCTAGACATTAACGTTTCACTTGGTTTCATGACATCAGAGCGAGCTAAAAGACTAAAATCATTAGGGGTCAAGAGGTATAACCATAATCTCGAAGCGTCAGAAACTTTCTTTTCAAAAATATGTAATACACATGACTATTCTGATAGAGTTAATACAGCAAAAACAGTAAAAGAAGCAGGGTTGGAGCTCTGCTGCGGAGGAATAATTGGAATGGGCGAATCCAAAAGACAGCGAATTGAATTGGCGTTTTCTCTATCAGCCCTTGAGCCAGATGAAGTTCCAATTAACATACTCATTGCTAGAGAGGGCACGCCAAAAGAACTGGATAACTGTTCAATTGATCCGGCGGACATAATTAGAACAATAGCTGTCTGGAGATTCATCATGCCAAAAACAATATTGAAAATTGCTGGTGGAAGAGAAGCGCACTTTAATGACGGTGGAAAGCTTGCTTTACAGGCCGGTGCGAATGGAATTATTACAGGTGGTTACCTTACCACAAATGGCAACGAACCAAGTAAAGATATCAAAATGATACATGAAATTGGCCTCGATACCCAAATTCATTAATTCAGATATCGTTAGACTCAAATCAGAAAATCTTTATCGAAAACTAAGAAGCATCGATTACCAAAATGGTTCATTTTTGGTAAATAACAAAGAGATAATCAATTTTAATTCAAATGATTATCTGGGATTATCCACTAGCCAAATAATAATAAAAAATACGGTAAGGAACTTTGATGAAATTTCTCAATGTAGTTCCAGACTTGTCGGAGGAAATAATAAGACTATTGAGAAACTAGAGGACTCGTTATCCAGACATAGGAATACAGAATCATCTCTTGTTTTTACCACTGGATATACAGCAGTTCTAGGAGTACTGAGTGCCTTGGCAGATAATCAAACTACTGTATTCAGTGATGAATCGAATCATGCCAGTATTATTGACGGCTGTCGATTGTCCAATTCCAAGATCAAAGTGTTTCGCCACAACGACATTGAAAACCTATTAGAATTAGTAAGTGGTGTAAAGGGAAAAAAAATACTTGTTACCGAAGGAGTATTTAGTATAGGTGGAGATATGTCAAAATTAAAATCTATTTGTAAGTTGGCAAAAGAGTTTGGACTGTTCACAATCGTTGATGATGCGCACGGAGATTTTGTTTTTGGAAAGAATGCCTCCGGAACTCCTTCTGAATTAGGGGTAAATGCCCTAATTGATGTTCATATTAGCAGTTTGAGTAAGGCTTTGGGTTGTTTTGGAGGATATGTGGCATGTGCCAGAATTGTTAGGGATTACCTGATAAACAAGTCAAGGCAATTCATATTCAGTTCGGCTATTCCTACTCATTTATGCAAATCAGCATTAAGTGGAATTAATATTGCGAAAAAAGGAATACTGCAACGAAAGCTCTTCAAAAATGTAAATTTGTTATACAATGGTTTGACAGACATGGGATTTGACATTGGGAATACGTGCAGTCAAATAATTCCACTTCATATCGGTTCTGAGAAGTTAGCAATCAAGTTTGCAGATGTCCTGTTACAAAATGGAATACTATTGCACCCTATGAGGTTTCCTACAGTTAAGAAAGGATGTGCAGTTCTAAGACTTTCTCTAAATGCCTCACACTCAAAAGCACAACTGAACTATACTCTAGATCAGCTAGAAGTAATAGGAAAAAAACACAATATCATTTGACACCATTAGCATATCAATAGACTCTAGAATATTTGTTATCATTAACTCCAGAATACTATCTTGACTAATACTTTTTCTTTTCAGGTTTATATTTCATAATTCGAATTATGCAAGATATGCTTGATATTTGAATCTACAACATCAAATTCAAATATTCATGTTTCATAATTCGAATTTAGCAATATTTATCTAATATGAGTTTCAACTATACAACAATGACAGAAAGAGAGTTGAAATTGAAATTGACAGTTTCGGAACGTCAATTTAGAGATATAAAATATTATTTCTCACTCTTACATCCAGAATCAATAGTTTCGGGACTAAAATTTGCGTATAATAGACAGAAAGCTGAAGACGGAGGTTACCTAAATGTTGGGAGAAAAAGTTTTGTCAAGAAAGAAACAAGCATGCTAACCAAGGAGCAGGCGAAATGGCGACTTGCAAATTGGAAGTCAATGATAAAGGCCTATAGAAATAAGGGATATAGCTACCCAACTATAAGCAGAATAAAGAAAGATATTAGATTAGTAGCAAAGTCGGGAAATAAAAAATAGGGATTAGTAAGTAGACGCTTCTGTACTTTTTTCGTCGATCCTGATTGATGACAAGTCAGGGAATTTCTCTTTCATACTCTGTTCTACTAAAGTAGTAGCTTCTTCGATAATACTTGTTGATTCTTCATTCAATGTTCTTCCGTTGTCAACTTCATGCTTTGGTATTTGTGCAGAATCAGATAGTATTCCTCCCATAAGATCAGATATTTGGGAAAGTGATTGGTCTGCTTCTGGAACCATTGATGATAAGCCACCTTGTATGTTCTTTATGACGGACATCGCTGGAGTTAGTGTAACCACAACATCTCCTAATTCGGTAATAGTGTTCAGTCTTAATTGAATTTGTTCCAATGCCAGTTTAGCGGAATCGACCATCTTACTCATCTTGCGAATTTGTGAGAGTTCATTAGAGAGTAATTTAGCATATTGGACATCATGATTTTGTATTGAGTGAACTATTCTTTTAAAAATAACCTGATCCTTTTCTACGATCTTAGTAGAAATTCCATCGAGCTTTGATATTTGAAGTTCTAATTTCTTTTGAGCTTCCTCAATTCTTGGCTTTAGAGGTGGTTGTGATTTTATGCTATCAAGTATTTTTACTGCGACGTTTTCTGGTTGCGTTTTGTTCCACTTGTCTTTAAAGGACATTGTTTTCTCTAAAGCCTATCACTATTTTTGTTTATAACATCAAATGTAACCAAGATCAACAGTGCTGCGGTTACAGGTCAAATGAAAGTATTTAGAACTAAATCATTTTTTGGATTTGTCAAACATGTGTAATAACTGTTTCACAGCTCCGTCCATATCTTCTTCTCGTACTTCAGGAGATAGACCATGTTTTAAGAGATTATTAATCGTATTAGAAATCTCAGAGCTTATTTCGTCAAAACTATCAACGTCGTTAAATCCTTGTTGATATAATCTATTAAGTTTCATAGCATACATCCTGGTTTGATCATTTATTGTAACTTTATACACGTTGTCATTTACTTTTATTTCCTCATTAGCCATGGATTTAATCAATGAAAATGACCATGATCCTCTAAGAAAAATGTTTTGGTATTATCCTCTAACCCGATTCTGTGGATAACTGTAACTCAAAATCTCAAGATTATCGATTATCATATCCAACTATCCATAGCTTTATTACAATAGTGAAAACTTAGTCAGCTAGTATTGTTTTGAGTTTTTTTACCATTTTTTCGCCTTCGGATGTGAGTGAATAGTATCTAACAGCCATAGGTCTAGTCTTTGAAGACGTCATTAACCCATATTCACTAGCAACTAAACCGGCCTTTTCTAATTTAGACAGGTGAAAAGAAATAATCTTTCTATCCACAGCTATTTTCTCTTCTAATTTACTTGCATACATCTTTTGAGATTCAAGCTGATTAAGTATATTAGATCTAATGGGATGCGTTGCGACATAGATTGTCTCATAGATATCATTGATTTTTTCTTTAACCTTTTTTTTGTCCACTAGTGGTAATAATATATCCCTGTATATATTATTTTTTTCCTAGACAAGTATTGCCAACTTATACTGCTTTTGTTCTTTAATACGTAATTACTTATCTTGTGGATATTCTATATCCGTCAATAAATTAGAAAAAAATGAAAAAAATACAATCACGTTACCAATATTGAATATAGAAATTGTTGAAATAATCAAGTTTGGCAGGTTATTGATAGTATTTTCATAAGAATAAAGGTCATGGTGGGATTTGGACCCACGGCCTAAGGTTTACAAAACCTTCGCTCTAACCAGGCTGAGCTACATGACCATCGGCAAAGTTAAATTTTTTTTGTCACATAATTAAAAGTTTGTTAAATACCACAATAGCACAATAAGAAATTTATTCCAATACTTTGACCAATAATCTAGAAAAATAACATGACAAAATATCTTGTTGTCGTCACTATTGAAAACAAAGAACGAGTAGGGGATCCAGAAGGAGAGACTATAAAGAAGGATCTCATTCTTAGGAGTGGATACTCAAATGTGGAGTCAGTTAGATCCGCCAAATGCTACAATATTGTAATCAATACTAACTCAGAAAGAGAAGCGAAAAATGATGTCACTAAATTGTGTGAAGAACTCAGAATCTATAATCCCATTGTAAGCAACTGCACTATTGGGCCAATTACCAAGATAGACAAGTAACTTGGATGCAATGTTATTGTTAACTTAACTCATGCTATCGTTGATGGGTTACATCCGTTCAAGTGGAGTAATACCGACAAAAGAAATATAGATTTTCAAGATTCTACGTATTGTCTCGACCAAAGAAATCCTTGCTTGAGATATTTTAGCGTCTTTTTCTTTCAATATTGGGAGTTTTTCGTAAAACAAGTTGAACATTGTGGCAAGATCGTATGCATAAAGTGCAATGAGCTTTGGTTCCATATTTTTGATAGTATCTTGTATTACTATAGTATATTTTGACAGATGCTTTATGAGACGATATTCTATGGGATCTGAGAGGTGTGAAACATCCCCGGAAAATGAATCAACATTTGATTTCTCGATAAGCCGACAGCACCTAGCGTAAGCGTATTGTAAATAAGGACCGGAATTTCCATCCAAGCTCAATGAATCGATCATATCAAATTTTAATTCCTTGTCTAAATCATTCTTGATTAGACTGTATCTCATTGCAGATATTGCTATCTCCTCTGAAGTCCTTTCAAGATCCTTTCCAGTAATTTCCGGATTTCTCTTTATTGTTTCTTCCTTTGCTTTTCCATAGAGAGTATCAAGTACAAAGTCAGCATCGACAAATATCCCCTTTCGTCCAGACATTTGAACCGACTTTTGATCGTCGGGTTTGATGCCCAAGTCCATTGCGGTTCTGCTTGAAAGTAAGACAGGACCATAAGACAAATGCATATATCGATTTGAATTAGATTTGAATTTATTCAAAATTTCCTGGATTATCTTTTGTAATCTTGCTTGCCTATTGTCAATGACTGTTATAGAATTTTCGGCAGGAAAAAAGGTTGGTTGACTTGTATCGATTAAATCTTCAGTCGAGCTGGCCCACAAAGTTGAATTATCCCACTGTTTGAAAAAAACCTGATATTTGAATTGGTCCTTAAGAGTTCCTACCTTCAGTAATGCATATGGGATGTCCTTCGCAATGTAAGTCGCAGTTCCATTACTTCTTACGATTATTTTAGTACCCTCTAAACCAGAACCAAAGACCCAGCATCCAGCATTTTCACCTTCAGTTTCCTTGATTATGATATTTTCACTTTTCATTCTCTCAAAGGTTTTTTCCCATAATTTTGATCTTATGATGTGGGATTCAAAATTCAATAGATCATAACGCGCTTTCATTCTCCAACATGTTATCAACTGATCCTTGAGAACTTTGGATGTGATTTCGGAGGCAAATGAGCTTATTTTGGGATCACCTTCTTCTAATTTCTTTAGTAATGACTTTCTTTTTTCAGCCAATGATGAATCCATTTCATATAACTCATTTACTTTTACATATATCTCGTTACCGCAATATGTATCAAACTTCATGCTTGGATCGGGTGGTGTTACTGGAAATTTTAAAAATAAAAATCCGACTAAAAGATCAGCAACTTGCAATCCAGAATCATCAACGTAGTTTAATACCGTAACGTCATGGTCAGTGTCTCTTAAGATTCTATACATGGTATCTCCTATGGCAACGTTTCTCAAATGTCCTATGTGTAATGCCTTATTAGGATTGACACTAGTGTGTTCAATAATTACTTTTTTTCTTTTACCTATATCCAATTTTAGACGATCGTTTTTTAGGGTATGACAAATTACCTCCTTGCCGATTAGACTAAGATTTGCTTTAAAATTGATATACCCACTCTCGTGAGCATTAACAGATGAAATGTACGATTGTGAATATGAACTCCGATTAATACGAAATTGATTATATCGTTCGACTAGCATCGATGCAATAATTTTAGGAGACTTTCGTAACTCCTTTGTCAGCAAGAAAGCAACATTGCAACTCAAGTCCCCAAATTCCTCTCTGGTAGGCTCTGTAAGACTAAATGATTCATTCTCTATACTGAGTTCTTTGAGCGCGAATCTCACAGCCTCATTGGCTTCACTGACAAATTTTTCAAAACTCATTTCTTATCTCAAATAATTTAGAGTGACGTGATCGATAGCATCACACAATCCAACTCCCTCCTTACCACTTACGACATGGTTTGCATGAGCCTTAACTTCATCGTCAGAATGACCCAAGGCAATACTGAACCCACAGTTTCCAAAAACAGGAATATCAGTTTCACTATCTCCGATTGCAACTACTTCTTTTGGTTCTATATTTAGGAACTCTAATGCAAGGTTTAGACCCTTTGCCTTATTTACACCCAGCTCATTTATATGAAATGCATATTTACTATCCACTAAATCTAGATTCAATCCTTTCTCCTTGAATATATTCTTGCCCTCCTCTATATCAAAGGTCCTTTGTAATACTACTTCAGATAATCTAGGAAATACTGGTTTGACATCTACATTTGATATAGATTGTTTCAATACTTCATAGCCTTTCAAGCATAAATCCTTGTTTCCAAGAATAGTGTGATCAGAGGGCCCCTTAGAAACAACTCCGCCATTCTCACCTATAGCAACCCTAGTTATGCCAAGGAATACTGATAAAACGTACGCCTCTACTGAAGAACGACCAGTAACAAAGAATACTCTATACCCGATCTTTTCAAGAAACCTCATTTTTGAAACAGCAGGAAGATAGACGATTCCATTTCCATTTTCTGTCAAGGTACCATCGATATCTATGGCAAATGCTTTAATGTTCAAATCGTTCTTGGACAAGGCCTATACGAATTATTCTGTTGAGATATGTGTATCATTAACTTTTCTAAATGGACATGAGAGTATATCAAACAAATATAGAATAGTGTAGGACAGAAAAATTTACGATTAAATATTTCTCCATTTCTATACTTGATGGGGTCCGTGGCCCAGTCAGGACAGGGTGCTGATTTTCAAGCATAAGCCTCCGGAGCCAGTGTTCGTGGGATCGAAGCCCATCGGACCCGCATAATAAGTCATGCTTTTATGCCTTCAATGGATTACACTTTTTGAATGGAGCGTCAATCTGTCCTATTGTCACCACCTTATGAAATTTTGTCTTCGCACTAGATGCAAAGAATTCTAATAGGCAATATCCACACAGGCTTGATAAGTTCTTAACATTCAGCGATCTTGAGTGATCAATTGAAGAGAAATGTCCTAAACTCCATGAGTCGAATAGGAAGGATTCTAATTTACTACAATTATACTTGATGAGATTCATGAATTCACAAAAGATTGAATAAAAAAATCAGGAAATTTCAGAAGGAACACTTCGGAATTAGATAAAAGCAGTAAGATTACCCTTTTCATTGAACTATATTATCATTAATTGGAAAGAAACTTTCAAAATGAATTCCTCAGGTTTACAACAAGCAGGATCGTATTACTACGATTGATGAAAATTAAAAAATTATTAGTTCATCCAGACAAGAGATTAAAACCAATTGTTATTGGTATCAAAAATTTTTGAACATTCCAAGCAACTTGAAATGCTACAAAAATCTGTTGTAAAATAATTCGGTACTCGTATTAGAAATTTTAAATAAAACTTCATCGATTGATTTATCTCTCCTAGCTATCTTGGATTGGTCATTTAGGGTAGTTACGAGATCAAATACTTGTTTGGTGCTTTTCCTCGGATATGCACCAAACAATTGCTTTTTTTGATAGGTTTTGAATTTGTTTAAGTTCTTACCGAAAACGATATAACCTCATAAACAGACACAGTTTTGCAATTTGACTGATTTTATCGGCCTTTTTGGTACAGGTATCGGCGCATTTATCGCATCAAATATTGATGATACATTTATTTTGATTTTGCTGTTTGCTGTTCCCGGACTGTTAGCGCATAAAGTTATCGCTGGACAATTTTTAGGAATACTAATACTAGTAGTAATATCATCTCTTGCAGCCTTACTTGCTTTGGCTGTGCCTTCCTTTATCCTAGGCTTTATGGGAATAATTCCAATTGTTATTGGTGTCAAACGCCTTTTAGAATATAGGGAATCTGAAAACGAACAACAAATTACCAAGAAGGGGTATTCTTCGATTGTTTCTTTTACCGCAATAACTGTCTCAAATGGAGGCGACGATATCGGAGTTTTCACCCCGCTTTTTGCTAAATATAATGGAATAGTAGAATTTGCTGTACTCATATCTCTATTAATGATAATGACAGGTATCTGGTGCGTAGTAACATATTATTTTATCAGGCATCCTTTCATAGCAACTCGTATCAATCGAATCAGTACGATCATTACTCCTTTGGCACTAGTAGCAATTGGAGTTTATATAATAGTCGACTCCATTTATTTTTAGTCTTAACAATTATTATTATCGGTTGATACCCTTCGTTTATACCATTGCATCGCTAACCTTTTTTTATTTTAGTGCCGAGATACTTAGGTAGAGGAACGTACTCCTGTACTTCATTAACAAGATAACTCATCAATTGGTTAATAATAGTATTAGTCTTAATTAGTGGTATGCATAAGTGCGAATCCAAATTAATAAGTAAAGAAAATAGTGGTTATCCCTAGTTTAGATATAGGGATTAGTAATCACCTGTAGCACATTTTTGGATCTCGTAATCTGCTAACGAATCACCCAAATGCATTCTGTCTTTTAGACAATCCTGAACCTTGTCAGTGGTGCTCAAATAGACTGTTGTCTCTTTAAAATCCGACCAGTCTTTTACTTCACCTTTGACATTCATATGGTCAATGGATTCTGCAAGTTCACATATGGTTACAGAATCATCATTCAGCATTTTTTTAAATTCCTTGGAAGATGGATTATTGTCGCCATGGCCCTCAGAATCCCATTTCTCAGTACCCTTAATGTCTTTGCATTTTTCTGCATGAGCATAATTTGCAGAGGTTGTTACAGTCGTAGCAGATATAGTTACTAGTAACGCTATTGCAAATAGTAACGACTTTGACATAACGCAACCAAAAAAAATGATACATATCATGATATAAAAATCATGCCGTTTGAGAATTTGTATAAATCAATCATATGACTAAGAGGTTCTTTATTTTATCTGTTGTTTTTAAGATATCTGAAGTTTCCTTTACATTGATGCCGTTAAAAGAACATTTAGACAACAGTACTACAAATTTAAAGTAATCTAAAGACTCAAGTAGAGTATTTTGTTAATTAATTTAATTTATTTCTCTTTATAATTGCTAAAAAGAATAACACAAGAATCGCAAGAACTATAGAAGGGACTACAATATCAGTAACCGGAGTATCAAATGTATATGTATGCTCTACATACTCGTAAATTAAGAAGATCACAAATAAAGAAAATGCAATTACTGCATACAATAGATTCTTCAGACGTGAATTCTTATAGGCAGAAAGGGACAAGGTAAATAGCAGAGCAGCAATTACAGCACCACCTGCATATAATAGACCCTCTAGTAAATCAAAAAAACCGATGGGAGGTAAAATGATCAGATTCACCGTTTCCAATTAATGGAATCGCGTTCATTAGCCAACGAGAGAAACATTTCAATTATTCTACCACTCCATTTATTCCAAATATTTGGATGATGGTTCTTCAATAGTTCTGCTATATATCTGGCATTGCCTTCGCGCAACATATATCTCTTGAATCTTCCTTCTTTACTTTCTTTTATAATGTTCAGAGCAATCAAGCGCCTTACTTGCCAATGGACTGAAGGCGCAGAAATTCTCATTCTGTTGACAATATCTGTCTGAGTTGGACTCTTTTGTTCTAAAATAAACATGACTATTTCTCTCGGAGTTTCTTGGTTTAAAACTTGAAGAATTTTTTTCTCGTCATCAACGAATACTCCAGATTGGAAGTGAAGTTTATACAGACCTTGCCGAACCGATGTTATCTTGCCCATTTTTTGAAGTTGATTCGAGTGATATTGAACTGATCCCATTGATAATGATAATTCGTTTCTAATCTGCCTGAGGTAACATCCGGGATTATTTTCAATGTAATCTAATATTCTCTCATTATTTATATTAGGTGATTTCTGCAATGTAATACTTGATCACTCATAGGCTATTAAAATCTTAACAATTTTTGTTAATTTCAATTCTCTTATCAATTCTTCTTCCAATTATGTATCGAAAGATTCGCATTGAAGTCATACAATATAGCAATCTAAGGCGGACACACTAATAATTTGAAACCATTGAATGAACATAATTCACACGCTATGTCATGTGGAACTTTTCAAACAGAATACAGTTTAATTTTTTTATACGACTATCTAATTAGTGTCCATATGAATCGGTTCCAGAATATCAAGAATTTGGAGAACTGAAACATCATCATTAGTTATGGGAGTATATCGAATCAAAGCTAGAGCAGGCGAAATAGAACATTAGTTAAGATCATGATACAAATTAAGAAAGGGTAGCACCGTCATTATAATTGAATAACAGAGTTATTTAATTTGGTACCTGTACTATATTCTTTATATATTTCCAAGAGAATGATTGTACGATGTTCCCTTAATGCAAGATATATTGTTTATCGTCTTATTGTTATCTCTTACAACTTTATATCTCGCAATTGAAATTAATTCGGTTTCAGGAATGTCGTTACTTAGTAAGATACAACATGACTATTCTCTTGTTATTGAATGGGGTTCTAAAGGTACTGAGGACGGACAGTTCTTGCGTCCTCATGACCTAGAATTTGATAAAGCGAATAATCATCTTTATGCTGTTGATAGAGATGGAAATCGTATACAAGTATTTGACAAAAGTGGAAAATTTCTTTTCAAGTTTGGTCAAAAGGGTAACGGTGATGGAGAGTTTTTGGTACCCTATGGCTTAGACGTCGATAATAATGGTAATGTTTGGGTGGCTGATAGAGGAAATCACAGGATTCAAAAATTTGATCCTCAAGGTAATTTCATTATGAAATTCGGTAATAATTCCACAAAACCAAGTAACCAATTGGGTAAGTTCGACAATCCCAGACATGTAGAAGTCGATAGGAACCTGAAATATGTCTACGTTGCCGATTCAAAAAATAATCGCATCCAGCAATTTTATCTAAACGGAACTTTTGTACGAGAAATAGGCAAATTCGGAGATAACCCCGGAGAATTCAATCTTCCCACTACTATTGAACAGGATTCAAAAGGAAATTTCTTTGTAAATGAGAGGGGAAATGAACGTATCCAGAAATTTGATAGTAATTGGAAACCCATTCTAACGTGGGGTAGCAAGGGATCATCTGATAATCAATTTTGTCATATGGAACATATCGCTCTGGACAAACATGACAATGTATTTGTTACAGATCCGCAATCAGAT
>DASQWJ010000140.1:0-2803 GCA_035640315.1 Nitrososphaeraceae archaeon | reverse complement strand
CTATTGTTACTTAATATGATAACTTATTCTTGATCTTAGATTATTTGCATTTGCGTTTAAGATTTTTTGTCGATTATTTTTTGTATAATATTCCATTATTGATATCAATTTAAGAAAGTTAACATTATTGATAATAGATATCATTATTTTGATCATCCTATGATTTATTTTTTATGATCATTCAATTTGAGTGTTCATACATTTTCATTTTGATTCATTTTTTACCAATTTTACTACTTTTTACAAGAAAATTACATTATTACAAGTTAAGAATTTCTGGTTCTTGTTTACAAAATGTATTCTGCATGCATAAAAAATATAAGCGATATTGTGTAATCTAATTTGTGAATAAGATATATCCTAATATTTTTTTCCTATTTGTTCTAGTTAGTTCAGCGGCTATGTCTGGCACTTTTGTGAGTTCGATATCAGCTCAATCCTCTAACGTAGTAACGAATGTTACAGATTTAACAAGATTAGATACTTCTAACGCAAATGTTGATTTAGAAAATAAAACCGTAAGTTATTATGATCAAGCAACCGGATATCTAGTATATGCAGTCACACAAAACGAGAGCAAGATTGAGAATAAAAGCAGTGCACTTCCTGGAGTGGTCATGATCCATGAAAACAAGGGATTAAATGATAATATCAAGAATATGGCCAATCTTTTAGCGAGAAGCGGTTATGTAGTCTTAGCTGTTGATCTTTTTAAAGGGGAGGTAACAACTGATCGAAACCGCTCATCAGAGTTAACCCAGTATGTCAGAGATAATCAAGATATTGCCACAGCTAATCTGAAATCAGCCGTGAAATATCTTTCCTCACTTCCAAATGTTAATCCAGATAAAATAGTATCGATTGGATGGTGTTTTGGAGGCGGTCAGTCGTTAACACTTGCTCTAAACAGTCAGGATCATCCTTTAGCAGCTACTATCATTTACTATGGTCGTTTGGTAACGGACAATGCAACACTTGCAAGTGTAAAATGGCCAGTACTTGGCATATTTGGAGATCAAGACACTTCTATACCAGTTGACTCTGTAAAAGCATTTGAGTCAGCATTAAACGCTAACAGTATACCAAATGAAATACACATCTATAAGGGCGTCGGGCACGCTTTTGCAAATCCTTCTGGCGATAATTACGCACCTAATGAAACTAAGGATGCATGGGATAGAACATTGTCATTTCTCGACAAGCATCTAAATACGCCAGTCTAGTGGTAACATCTTAGATTATAGAATATCTTTTTCCATTGCAAAGAATGCTGTCCAAAACTAATAACGGTTAATGTAATTCCACTATATTTTGATTTATTTATGAAGTACAATAATTGGTCTTTGTATTTTAGATATGTGTCAATGGATACGTGGTCAATGGATACGTAATTTTAATTCTACACTAGTTTTTATAAGTGAGTATCATATGAAAAAACAATGCAAAAAAAAAGTTTCATGTCTATAAAGGAAGAAGCAAATGAAAAGTACAAGGACAAATTTACAGGCGATTTCACAATTAAGAATGTATTAGACATAAATGATTCAAAGGAACAGGAAATGTATCATGTGACATTTAAAAATGGTTGTAGAACGCGACCTCACATACATGCATCAGATCAAGTATTAATAGCCACGGAAGGAAATGGTATTGTAGTTTTTGCTAAAAGGATTATGATTGATCCGGATGACATTACCAAAACAGAGATAGAAATTGAAAAAACTGTCTTGATAGAAAAAGGTGATGTTATTTGTGTTCCGGCATTTGTCTTGCACTGGCATGGGTGTAGAAATAAAAACGAGGACTTTACCCATATTGCAATCCGTAAGAGGACCCAACTAGACAATATCTGGTTTTGAATTTTAAAGGAGAATTTGAACAAGTTTCAACAAATAATGAAGAGACAATTCTATCTCATTGTACTTCCAATCAAAGATTCGGGAAAATTGGCATTTACGATAGAAACGAATATTATTTGAATTCTTCTTTGGATTTTTATGGATAAATTACGATTTGTATTTCAATCGAACGCCATTATTTTCATCATGCTAGCTGCAATAGGGTCTCAATCCCAATTAAACGCTTCAACACTCACAGCGGCTGACACTGATCTAACCGAAGAAAGGTTTGTCGGCCAAAAAACTGAAATGTCAAATCCAGCGTCTCCTACCGTGACACCTCATGGTAAACTACCTCATCAAGTAGTGTTCGCTTTGCCCTTAAGAAACGATAGCAAGATTTGGACTGGTACTGTAACATTTACTGCAAGTAAGCCTATTGAAATTGAAGTACTACATCTCTATAAGCCTCAATCTACCATAGATGCCGAACATGGAGAACCATATCATGCAACACTTCCCAATAACATGACAGTTGCAATCTCAACAATGACCATGTTTACAGATACTCCGGTAAAGGTGACAGACACACCGATAAGTGCAGGTTCTTTGCAATTTACCGGAAGTGCCCTAGTATTTCACAAGACTAGCGGAGAACCATTTACTGTTACTTATACGGTGGATGCTGTTGCAAGCTCGCCAAATCAATAGCATTGGATAGGCAAATTAACTGATGTAAAGTTGCCTTTTAAAAGATCTGAAAATCAACTTGGGGCAGTAAAGACACAAGTGAGAGCAAATATCATTTAGTATTATCCTGTTAGGTGTTACCAATCAATGGAAAGGAATATCAATCAATAAATTAAATTATTGGTAGAGTCGAGTCTTGTAAACGTGTGTTGTTGCATCTAATTCTTATGTCTATTTTTGAACACTTCAAGCAATTGAACAAAATATAATAATAT
>DASQWJ010000139.1:0-4822 GCA_035640315.1 Nitrososphaeraceae archaeon | reverse complement strand
TGCTCTATTGCCCAGTTTATTAGAATTTTCTATAATTATTTTTGCACTCATGTTAGCAAGATTAGCAGCGTAACTACCAAAGTACTCTTCATTATCATCTCTAGCCAATTCCCAATCTTTAACTGCTGTGATTTTTCCGATCAGGTCTCCACAACCACTAGCTTGAAGCCTATAAGGTGCTTCTGAAATAAGTCTTGTATCTGCTATGACGCCAATTGGTGCATGCGCTTTCAGTGAATAAGGTTTATCTCTACCTCTAATTGAAACAAATGGGCTTGAAATTCCATCATGCGAAGCCGAAGTCGGGACACTTATAAACGGAATATTCAGATTAAAGGAAATCATTTTTGCAACATCAACAGACCTGCCGCCTCCTACACCAATGATAAAATTGGGTTGTTCTTTTTCTATAATTGATTGAGATGAGTTGATGTCGTTTATCGAAGCGTTTGGAGTCTCTATCCACCTGTGTCTCAAAGAAGAGTTATCAAGAGCTTGAACGCATTCCTTACCTACTCGCGCTCTTACAGTATTTCCAGAAATGACGACAACCGTTCCTGCTTTATCATTTAAGTCTCGGATAAACGATCCAAGTTGGTATATTACATCGTTACCAATCAGTATTTTTCTTGGCAGTTCCATTAAGTGGTTTGGGTCCGATGTCAATTCGTCTTGATATACAATTGTTGTATTTCATTTTATTTCTATCGCTTTGTGAGTGAAGTCTAAAGATCGTGAAAGAAGCTGAGGTCAAAACTGCTATCAATACTGCCGTGAACGTTTTACCAGCTGCAAAAGGATGATTTTGAGAACCTTTATTTAGCTCAAACTACATCTCAATATACAAACTTCTAAATGAAGAAAATATAGTTTAGTGAAATATTGATATGTATGACAGAGTACAGGATGAAAATCGTAATCAAAACATAGTCGCCGCTATTCTAAATAACATACCATCAGAATCTGAAATAACAAAAATAGAATACGAAGGTCCATTTATTGTACTCTATTCAAGAAAACCAACAGTACTATTGGAGAACCAAGAGATTATTTCTAAGATGGTCAATTCAATAAAGAAAAGAATAGTTATAAGAACTGATACTTCAATTAGATCTTCTGAGGAATCCGTTAACCAAACTATTCGTTCTAGTTGTTCCAATCCAAGTAACATCCCAGAGATATGTTTTGATCCTGCTTTAGGAGAGGCTACTGTTTTTGTCTCTGATTTTAGAACTTTAGCAGAACTTAATCAACTAGAAACTCTTTTGGTAGAAAAGACAGGTTGGAAGTTGATGTGTAGACGAGCCCCAAAGAATTTGAGACTCCTAAAATCTATAAATGAAATATTGCATAGTTCATCTGAAGATAGAATAAATTTTTACAAACGAGTCGGTGAAAAAATATTTAGACAAAAGCTGTCCGGATCTGAAGAAGCAAGTATAGTCTGTTTAGGTGGTTTTTCAGAAATTGGAAGAAGTGCTGTATTAGTCGTTACCCATGAAAGTAAGATTATTTTAGATTTCGGAATCAAGACGTATAAAGATCAAGATACAGATCTACTTCCGCGACTTGATATTTATGGAATCGGCATGAATGAAATTGATGCAGTAATTATATCTCACGCACATCTTGATCACTGCGGAGCTGTTCCAATTTTGTGCAAATATGGGTATGATGGTCCTGTGTATTGCACTGAACCAACTTTCCCAATTATGATATCAGTATTACAGGATTATGTTTCAAGGTCCAAAGAACCGTTATATTCAACAAGAGATATAGAGAATCTAATTTCTCATGTAATACCTCTAAATTTTGGTGCGGTTACCGATATTTCTCCAGACGTTAGAATTACGTTCGCGAATTCAGGACACATGATTGGTTCTGCATCCACCCACCTACATATTGGAAATGGAGATTACAATATTGTATATACAAGTGATCTAAAATTTGGAAGATTGAACACAGTGGATAATGCCTTCTGGAATTTCCCTAGAGCAGAAACACTGATAATTGAAAGCACAAATGGGAATAGAGATGATAAGTTTGTTACCAGAGATGTTGCGGAAGAAAACTTGACCAAAAGCATCAACTCAACTATTCAAGAAGGTGGAAGATTGCTGATTCCAGTTCCAGTTCTTGGGCTTTCACAGGAAATTTGTGTAACATTGGGAATGTTAAGAAGTGTCAAGATGATAAATCCTGACAAGATTTTTGTCGACGATAAAATACTGGATATGTTTAATTTCTATGAGATGTACTCGGATTATTTATCAAAACCTCTCAAACAGAGAATAAGTGATCAAATTGAAGATCCTCTTTTTATTAATAGTTTAGTGAAATTAGAGCCATCGGTAAATTGGGACAAATCAATAATCCTATGTCCATCTTCGATGCTTACGGATGGACCATCAGTTAAATACCTGAGTCAGATAGCTGAGGACCCATTAAGTAAGGTCATTCTCCTCTCCGAACAATTCCAATCCACAACTGGAAAGTTGCTTCAAGAAGGACAACGTAATATTATTCTTGAAGGTAACAATGTCGATATTAAATGCAACATTGATGTGATACCAGGTTTCAGTATCCACAGCGATTACAATCAGTTATTGGCTTACGTGAACCGACTGAAACCAAAGCTTAAAAAAGTTATAACCAATCATGGAGAAGGGAAAAAATGTCAAAACTTGTCTAATTCCATAAACAGAATTTTTAAGATCCAAAGCTTTCATCCACTAGTTCAAGAATCAATCAAGGTATTGTGAACTATTTGGAAAACTTACTTTAGATCATGTACTCCTTTCCATATCTTCACAGCCGGTGGAGTAATCACTACTCGTTCTTCACCCAATCTTGCAATATCTCCTCCAACTGATTTAACAAAATTATACAAATCGTCAATTGCCTTTCGTAAGGTTTCGATGTCCTTCTGGGCCATCGGTGTTATTCTAACGATCAATATCATGTGCTTTTTAGCGTCGTCCTTAATGGAATCAACATCGCTAATGTCCTTTAGGGTAATGGCCTTAAGGTATATGGGTTGATTTTGCAAGGCAGTAGCACATCCTCTTATTAGCTTGAGACGTAAAAAGTCAAATAGTTATTCTGGTCAAATATTTTTTACCCGTTAGCTCAATTTGTATCATTAAAGTTCAAAACGAATAGGGATTTTGTTTCAAAAATATTTGCCTGACTAATAACTTTACAATATATTATCGTAAATATTTCATTATTTTAGAAAATAACAATAATAATTCTATTTTGAAGTAGTCCTAGTGTATAAAATAATGAGTCAAGATGAGCTCCGTCAATTCATTTTAAAAATATTCACTTTCTTTAACGACTAAATCAATGCAGTGAAATTGACTATTGCAAATTATTGTCTGTTAGGAGTTATCAAGTTCTATCAACAATCGGTTTATTATTGAATAAACCCCGTTGAAATTTGTGATGGATTGAACTATGGTTTCAATATTATTTTCACTCATTTGAGTTCCTTGGTTATACTTTGTCTCAATCTTGCTATCATCGGCTTCGAGATAAATAGTATAGACAGAATGATTTTTTTGGGAGGTACAATTGTGGGTGTATTGTCTTACTTCAAAGTTGTTCACATCCCTTCCATCGATTACATACTTTTTCAATATTGTAACGCTCCTTACTGGAGAATTGTTCCAATGCTCGAGATCTGGATCACGTTTGAATGTCATTTCTTATCATGATTGTAGCATTACTTGTCATACTCTAAGAATCGTACCCATTCGGGAAACCATAAATTGTATTCTGAAATACCGATACCCTTAGAAAGAACAGAAGGAGAATTATAGAATACTTTATCAGCGCCAAGTTCTCTAGAGATTTTGGTATTTAATTCCTCAAGGGAGGGCACTTGTCCTATATATTTATGAGCAATCAATTCTCTATTGTGCGTATATAGTCCAACTTGTCGTCCATCCACTGTAGGAACGTAGCTTACGATAACAGAAACCGATTTAACGCCTGCTTTTCTCAAATAATAAATCGTTTCTTTTGCAGTTATTCCAGTTTGAATTGTTCCTTGAATTAGACCAATATGTTTCTGGTTAATCTTATGTCTGAGAATGTATTTCAGAGATTTTCCAGAAGTTATCATTTTGTTCTTACTTATATTTTCGGAAAAATCTATCATACGATCAGAATCATCATATCTGTCATTAATTATAGCTTCGCCCAAATCAAATTTTGGTATATGATGACGGTATTCTGCACTAAAACCCAACGTCATAGGCCTTGGATAATCAGGTTCCGCATAAGCCGCTTCAATATCAATGTCAGAATGTGATGAAAGAAACTCAGCTTGCACTTTTCCTATTTTTTTTCTGACTTCATATATCCCCTTTCCGTTGATGGTTGCAGTAACATGGGACTCTCGAATAAATTCAAATGGATCTATCATAGTCCTTGTGGTAGGAAGTGATAGTAACTTTTCTTGACCGGATTCAGCATCCATCTTAATTAATTGCCCGGCTTTTACATCTTGAAAATTCATATTGGGAAATGGAATACGCAGGGAATTTTCTGAAGCCATAATTGAAATTGAATTGTGCTTGTCGGTTCCACTCACAAGCGGTTTGAAACCGGTAGAGTCTCTATAAGAATATATCTTTTCATTACTAATCATGGTAAGATTTCCCCTCAAATGCCTGTCCAAAAATTCGCAGGCTTTTTCTGGATTTTCCTTGTCTATTAGGAGTTTTTTGAAAATGGTATAAATCTTGAATAAGGAATCTGCACTTGCTGCATCCCCTACGAGTGGATGTAGATGCAATTTTTCAATGTCTACAAA
>DASQWJ010000138.1:0-2273 GCA_035640315.1 Nitrososphaeraceae archaeon | reverse complement strand
AAATATGCAGAGTTATCCACTATGGTAAGGGAACATTGGAGAGTCTTGAGAAAAGGCGGGATAATAATAATTCATGATTTTACATATCCTAACACAAGAATAATGAAAACACTTTGGCACTTGTATTTTCAAATCCTTAATGAACTGGGAAAAGTAATCCACCCCTGGAGGGATGTGTTTTCTAATCTCGATAAACTAATACAACAAAATCCTTGGGTTAACAATCTTGTCAGGGAACTTGATATGGTAGGATTCTCATCCATCTCCAAAAAGTATTACACATACGGTACCTCAGCTATAGTACATGCGAAAAAGTAAATGAAAGATGAAATAGCTCGCCTTAATGAATGGTTCGTTCCATCATTTGGTCCTATAAGGTTTAGAGTTTTTGTTGGAATGTTGTTTCTCCCTTATACTGGAATGTGTATTTCTTTTGCAGTCATAGGTTGTCTACTTTCTCCTTCAACATTATCTTGGGATAGGCTAGCTGCAATTATAATTATTTACTTTGCAGCTCTAGGGATTTCCGCCCACGCAGCAGATAGTATGGGATCCAAAAACAAACCATGGGGAAATCGTTTTTCAAATAAAGAATTGTTGCTAATGGTTGTATGCGGATTAGCCGTCGCATATGGCATCGGAATTTATTACATCTTTTTTTACGTTCCCTTGTTACTCCCAATAGCAATACTGGAAGGCTTTTTCTTAATTGCGTATAATTATGAAATATGGAATGGTTTTTTTCATAATAATATCTGGTTTGCCATTTCATGGGGCAGCATGCCGCTCTTGGCAGGATACGTCATGCAAACAAACTCACTATCGTATATTGCAATTTTGTCATCTGGGGCGGCATTTCTAGTCTCTTTTGTTGAAATAAAATTCTCAAGAAAATATAAACAAACCAAACAAAATCAAGAGTTTGAAAGTACTAAAGACCTAGAATTAAAGCTAAAGATAGTAAGCATCACTACCATTTTGTTTGCCATCATGTTCTTATTTTTTAGGGTATTCCAGATCACTTTTTAATTTTCAAATTTATTATTATTATGATGAGCAGAACATACCATGTCAAGAACAATCATGGCTTAACAATAAACGACCTCTTCAGACTAGAAGTGATTTCTAAAAAGAAATTTGAACTCGCACAAAGTGTACTATTAATTGATTTAGGAAATACCCAACAGCTTCTAGAAGTAATGTATCGGACTAATTCAACAATAAAGGTCATCGAACAGAGTGAAAAAAAAAATATTATTGCAAGAAAATCATGCATAATTTCTTCAAAAAATCATATTCTGGCTTTTGCGGATTCAAGAATATACTCAAAAAGAATACCTCCTCAGATGTTGTCTGAAATTCGAGATTGTAAAAAAGGAATTGGTAAGTTAATCCTTTACCATAAACTAGAGATATTTAAGAAGATAACGGAAATAGGATACGCAGAAGGCTTGCATATTTTTAAGAAATATTCTCTATATTATAACGGAAATGTCATTTGTAGAATAAACGAAATTTTTCCCTTCAAAATAAATAAGAAGTACTCAAGCTATGAAGTGACAAACTTTGTTTTGAACCTTTTTGATATACCATAATATACTCAAATAAATCGTTAAAGTTCTAATCTGTATGGCAATTGAATTCGAATTGACAATTCTATTTGATTTGAACCCGAATATGATTCTCTTTTGAGTTCCAACTACCTTATTTCATCTGGGATTTGTAGTTTTATGTCGAAAATAGTTTAAGTGGATGTTCTCATGCAAGAAGGACACAATGAATTCAAGATTGGCTTTGGTTTTTGTATCGGTCCTTGTACTATCGTTCCTGATAGAGGGGCTCCCCCCGTACTGCCAACTGCAATGGTCACATATGGACAAGATAATGGGACTGCGGAGGAGAATCAAACACAGGGCATGAATATGACGAACAAGAACTTGTCGGCAGCTGCTACAATACCTTCACTATCGACACCAGGAGAGAAGATTTTTTACGTGTTTACTTCGGAAATTGAAGATGTTGACGAAGAAAAGCTGAAGGTACCAGGAGATGTATTCTCTGTCAATACTTTTGTTGCAAATAAGGGGGACAAGGTAACTGTACATTTCTACAACGTTGATCCGGTAAAGGAGGAGCGACATTCATTCACCGTAGGGGATCCATACAAGGTAAATGTTGACCTTCGATTCGCAGAGAGCGGTAATGCTACCTTTACGGCGGACGATACTGGAATATTTCCTTTCTAATGCGCATATCACCAACCAGTTATGACA
>DASQWJ010000137.1:0-4352 GCA_035640315.1 Nitrososphaeraceae archaeon | reverse complement strand
AAATATTTTTAACGCAGATTTCACGAAACTAGATGACACAATATTTTAGAAATTACAAGAATTTCTTTACGATCACAAACAATTTTTCATTTCAGGCACGTTTCTTGTGTGCCGCCTTGAAAAAGGATTCAATGTTAAACTAATGCAATCATCTTAATAGGTAATCATGATTTCTTTATAAATCCAGTTAGGTGTCTTTATAACCTCTGTCGTAATGAATATACAATATGCAATGCGATTTGCCCGCATTATGTAATAGCATTTTTGAGATTGACGAGAACATAAGATTTGTTGGAATTATAGATCAAATGGGGAAATTGATTGTAGGAGACATGAAAAAAGGAACACCATCTTTGGAAAAAAACGATGGGTCAATTAGGCTTTACTTGGGTTATGCTATTAATAATATTCTAAGACGCGATTTTGATAATGTTTTTGGTAAAGTACAATACACTTTTCTGAAAGAGAGAAAATAAAGCTCTTGACTATACCAATTGAAGAGAACTTGCTTCTTGTGTCCATCGACAAATTGGCAGATCATGGTAAACTGATAAATAAGATACTGGACACTGTAAAAAAAATGTAATACTTGTTTGGTAGATTTAACAGAATAGTAATTGATCTTTACTGCGGCAGACAATTTCCCTTAAACCAGAATGTTATTTTGGACTAACAAGCATCTTTTCTACTCTTTTCTTTTCCCATTTCATCAGATAAAATATTCCAACTACCAAAAGTATTTCGACTGCTTTGGCCATAATCCCTGCAATATCAATACTTTCTGCTTTATTATCTGGTGATAATGGAGGAGCCACAATGACTGAGTATACATAAAGCCCTATGAGCACGGAGGTTCCAATAAAACCAAATAGATTCAAAGCCACTCTTTTCCTGTATTGACTTAAAATAAAATTCCTATTGTTACCAGAGTACGATTCGGATGTAAAATTGATCAAGATGTACAGTATTCCATATGCTAGCTGAGCTCCCGCTGCTGCCATCAGGAAAACTGAATAATAGATTTGTTGAGATCCGTGTTCGGGGAAAACAGCCAAATGTACTAGGCCGCCAGCGATTGCAAGGAGCATAATGACGTATTTCAGAGTTTCTTTTTCTGGTACTACTCGTGAGCCTGATTGTTCTTTTCTCCTCTTCAAATATGTTCTACCTAGGACTAGACCCAGAACTATTATGGGGATTAGAATGGAAATAGCTAGAAGCGAGTTTCTAACGGCCCCCCATGAGTCGGAGATCGAAACATTGAAGATAACACGTTGGCAATTACAATCTGATATGCTTGATAGAATGGATCTTGGCGCATCTAGTTGATTGTGATTCACCATTTTGTTGTCGTTAGCAATGCTGAGAACTATTTCATATCCACCTGGATTTGCGAATACATAATACAGATTAAAATCTCCAATATCTCGAACGGTCCAGGGGTATCCTTTTACCCTTTCGCCGGTACTTTCTTGGTATATCTCTACCATTGTTTCAATATCATGCACATCATTCCCAGCAAAATCCTGTACACTGAAAGTTATTTGTGTCGGCTCATTTGGTGCCGCATATTCTGGATCTAGTGCCATATACGGATAGTATTTTCCAATTCCATCGCGATTTGATCCTCCATTGTAGTGAGGAGTATGTGAGAGATGTGCGTATGAAACAAAATGTGGAATAAAGCTTGACACTGATAGGAAAATTAGGATTGATATCAAAAGATAATGGATTATCATACGATCTATGTGAAATCTTGCGTAATGGGTTCATATAAGTCGTACTTGCAATTAAGAATTGTAACAGTTGATATGCACATTACTCGTTGATGAAAATGGATTATCGTAGATTTTTATTTATTAGGAAAATGAATAAGAAAAATTTATTTCAGCAAACACTTGATTCATTTCTCTATATTTGGCTAAAATGATAGGCGCTGATGAATATTTGAATAATTTTCCTCATAAAGTATTTAGGAATAATCAAGATGGTGTTATTAGACAGATTTGTGACGCTTTCAATTCTGGTTATAAACATATAATTCTGGAAGCACCGACCGGGTTTGGGAAAAGCGCGATCGCCATAACCATTGCCCGAACTCTCGGATCAAGCTATATATGTACTGCTACAAAAGATCTCCAAACTCAATACTCTCGTGATTACCAATTTCTAAAAATTGCAAAGGGAAAAAGCAATTTTCTATGTAGAGTGAAGGAAGACTTTGTAGAAAGTGGAAAATATCTGTGTTCTTCCTGTAACTCAAAGACAGAAATAGAATGCAAACATACATCCTGTGATTATGGGCCATGCTTATCTGATGAATCAATGGAAGGTTCTGGCTGCAAATACAGAACTTTCATAAATGATTACAGGATTGACAACAAAGGAAAGGAAAATGAAAGAATTTTCATTAATGGTGATAAAATACAAAATTACAAAAGTGAATATGCAAATTGGATTCATTTACAGAATTTTAGTAGGCCTCGTGAATGGAATCCGTGTTACTATTTTGATCAATTGTTTCAAGCATTGAGAGCAAGTCACTCAATATTTAATTACTCTATTTTCCTATCGTTACTATCTAACAAGAATATGATGCAACAAAGAGAATTACTGGTGTTGGATGAAGCACATCTACTGGAAACTGAAATAGTAAAGTTTAGAGGACTTTCGATCTCGAAAAAAAGATGGCGTCGGTATATTCACGATTTTAAGATGATAGATCATGGATATGATATGAATGGGTGGTTGGAATTTTTGATTGATTTGGAGCGAACTATTTTAATCTTGATTGGATATGAATCTCTAGTTCATTCATTGGTAAAGGAACGAAAGGAAAAATATGGATATGACTCTGCGAAGAAATCTACAACCAGGAATAAGAGAATAGTAAGTGCATCTGAGCTGTTTGAAGATGACGCAAGTCTTGAACTAAATATTAGAACTGAAAATGGAAAAAATCTCGACGTGGATAAGGAGTTATTGATTGATATTGTACAAGATATCGACAAGCTTACAAGGACTATTAACAATATATTGTCGAATCCAAATAATTGGATAGTTTCAGAAGTTCACAAGGACAATTACGATGTTACCCGGGTGGATCTCAAACCATTGGACCCTTCCAAATACATTAAAACACTACTGGAAAAATGCCCAAAAACTCTTATCATGAGCGCCACAATTTTGAATGACAAAACGTTTGAAAGAAACCTGGGTTTACGTTCTGAAGAGAATAGTACTAAATTTATACAAATACAATCTGATTTTCCTGTAGAGAATAGACCGATATTTCCTCTTAGCGTAGAATATCTAAATTTTAGTAATTTACAACAGATGGAGGTAAAGTCAAAGATATCCCGAGCGATTGATAATATAATGCACATACATAGTAACGACAAAGGAATAATTCACACAAGCTCATACGAACAGTTAAATTTTATCAAGGACAATCTTTCTAAAACTAATTCACGGAGGTTAATTTTAACGGATCCAGAAATTCAAAGAGATGAAGTCATAACGGAGCATTCAGAAAGTAAGAAACCCACTGTACTTATTTCTCCCTCGCTTCATACTGGGCTTGATTTGAAAGATCACCTGTCACGATTTCAGATAATTACAAAAGTCCCTTATCCGAACATAGCTGACAAGTGGACTTCGGAGAAGAGGAAAATTAGCAAGGAGTGGTATTATTGGCAAACTGCTCTAAGATTAGTTCAAGCATATGGTAGATCTATTAGATCAAAGGATGACTGGGCCAAAACATATGTTTTAGATTCTGCATTTAACTACTTTATCAAAGTAAACAAGAACATACTTCCAAAGTGGTTCCTATCCGCTATACGAAACTAATGGTGATTATAATTTGGACAGATAACAGACAACTTTTGAGTCTATATTTCTAAAAGAACTGGTCAATCATTTAGTGAATTTTGCTGTACATAGCAACGCCAGTTCTTTTGGATTTTATTGTTTATTTAGATGTGTGATGGCCTTATTGTATATGTCAAGTTTTCAGGAATCAAAGTGAATGATTGGAAGGTTGCTAGTTCTTAGTGGTTAAGAAATGGTTAGTGGCCATTGTAGAGGATGAAATAGATATTGTCAATTTGTTTCGTGTTGCGTTGAGCAGTATAAAAGGGGTTGTAAATATTCACGTTTACAGATCCTATAACTGCCTTTGAACACGTTAAGATGATAAGAGTAAATATGCTATTGTTATCTCAGACTTAAGAATGCCCGGCATAAATGGCATGGAACTAGTTTACAAAATAAAAAAGGTAAATCCTTTGGTAAGAACGTTACTCATGACGGCGTTTGAGATGAGCGATAATGTATTTGAGGAATGTATC
>DASQWJ010000136.1:0-12576 GCA_035640315.1 Nitrososphaeraceae archaeon | reverse complement strand
TCTAAACGTGGAAGTACATTAGAAGGAGGAGCCTGCAAAGAGGCTGGACCTGCAAATGCCTTACCAGTAAGAGGATCATACATGCTACCATGGCACGGACACTCTCCTCTTTTCCTTCCTTCTTGTGGCCAGTATTTCCATAGACACCAAAGATGAAGACAAACCATGCTATACATTCTGAAGGCAGAAACGTCATTCTTTTTTCCACCTAATTCTTCAGGCAATCTAATAAATTGCCACGTTCGAAAAGATTCCTTATTTAAAACTGGATCATTACTCTTAGGAAAAATGACTGCTTCTGCATGATTAACTGGAAAGCTTTTAACATTAGCTTGGGTGCCATCAGGGAGTTCCACTTTTTGTCTTTCACCGGATTGCTGTTTTGGAGGTGGAAGAAATTTCCCCCAGTCTGCAAAAACTGCAAAAGTCATAACCGTACCTGCGGCAGCCATAAGTTTAATAAAATCACGTCTTGAAACTTTACCTCCACTTTTCGGAGAAGGCTCTTGAGCCATACAAATCTACAAACTCGAAATATATCATATAAACTTTTATTCACTAAAGATTCCTTATTTCTTCTTAAGCCAAGTATTACCTTGTCTTGTCTTTCATGTCCGTATGACTAACTAATGATTTGGTTGCTTAGAGATTCTCTAATTTTTTTATTTTTTTATTAAACCTCTCTCTAAATTCTGGAACGTTAATAATTGCCCGCTCATGTAATCCATCACCAATTTTTTCAAGCCTGTCTGTAGCTTCTACTTCAAAAGTGATCCTTCTATCTGCCACATTGACTACTGTAGCTTTTAGATTAACCTGCGTTCCAACAGGTGTTGCCTTCAAGTGCCTAACATTAACTATAGTTCCAACCGAGTCCCAATCTTCATCCTGCAAAAATTCTTCCTTCAACAATAGTCTACAAGTCTCTTCCATCTCTGAGATCATGGATGGAGTAGAAAACACGTTTTCTCCTTCCCATAGGAAGCTTGTCGTTTGTCCTGCACTTACATTAATCCCTCTTTCCTTTGTAGCACCTATGGTTACCTCTTTAATCATATTGAAAAGACCGTTCTTTTAGACATTGTAATAAAAAGAAAAAAGTTTCGGCAAGATACTACTTTGCCTTTCGTACTGCAGATGCTATTGCTTAAGCTAGACCTACAGCCAAACCAAATGCAAGTGGTATCCACACTCCGAAGCTTTCAGAAGTTGCCGGTACTATTTGTTGAATTATGCTTTCGAACATTATTAATTCTGGTATAAATTAATCAGTATATTAGATTTTCTCAAGCCATTCGATTTAGCTAAGATTCTCTAAAATGCGGAATTGAAATTTCTCGCTTGTACACTCTAGATTAAAAAGATATGATACAATATCATGTTCGCTGCCCTTAAATTACCCACACGCAGCTATTTCAAATTATGAAAATGCAGAAGGAGCTGAAAAAATTCTGCCCAAAATGTAAGAAGCATACAACTCAGTCAGTCGCCATCTACAAGAAGGGCAAAGATAGAAAGGCTGCTGAGGGAGCTAGAAGACACGCAGAGGACAAAAAAGGATATGGCGGACAAAAATTTCCAGAGCTAAAGAGAACTGCCAAAACTACAAAGAAAATAACGCTAAGATATACTTGTAAGACCTGCCAACGTAAGACTATGAAAGAAGGCATGAGAATGCGTAAGCTGGAGATCCAGCCTTAGATCGTGATGTGATATGAAAAAGGAAAATATTTTGATTCCAAAACCTAAAAGCAACTTCTTATCTGTACAATGCACTAGTTGTCAAGAAAAGCAAGTTATTTTTTCCCATGCTACTATAGATATTAATTGTAAATCATGTGGAAACCCGATTGCAAAAAAAACCGGAGGAAAAGCAAGTGTATTGGGAGAAGTTCTTTCTACGCTTGATTAAGATTAGACTTTAGCAAAAAGTAATCCTTTTTTGCATTTATGTTAAAGGCGAGCTTTTCGTCATTCAAGGTTATGTAATGTTCCTTTACTATTTTTCCAGATTGAACTTTGGCGGAATCAAAAATGCTGATTCCAGAATGAAAGAGTTCTTTGTCACCTAACTTTAGTAATATAGAGGGGAACAGACCCAATTTCACTACAAATTCCTTATCCATTACAATCGAAATTGATGGGTTGTCTCCATCCCAGGTGGAGGTGATTTTCCTAATTACTTCAGGGCTGATTAGTGGTATATCTGCTGGAATTACAAAAACTACGGCAGGCTTCAATTTTTCTAATGCAAATACCAGATCAGTTGAATAATCAATTCCAGAGGTATCTATTATCTCAAGTAAACCTTGTCTAAAGTAATCATGCTTTTTTAAGAAATTTAATGTAGCTTTACTATTACAACTTGCAGCCGCAAATATCTTATCAAACTTGTTAGATTTTTTCAATGAAAGAATAATATGTTCAATCAATGGCCTATCATTAAATTCTAGCATTATTTTGTCTGAACAAAAGTCTTTTATTCTTTCCCCTTTACCACCGCACATTATTAAGGCGTACATTTCTCTTATCATTTTACATAGTAAACATGGATAATATTAGTAACCCTGAGAAACGAGAAATTTCATTTGAAGCGCCAAAAACATCACCGCTAACACCTCCAAAATTCTTGTACGATATGATGAAAATGATCAGACCTATAATTATTACAATACCTAAGGTCAGTAAACCCATTATCCCCTGTATAACAAAGATTAACACGATAGTAATTATAACAGATATGGTCACTTTGGTTCGTTTTTTCATCTCAATCGTGAATGGTGAGCTTAGACCAGACCAGGCAGAAGTTCCAATAGATGCTTGCATTACCATAACATATTTGGATATTATCTCTGCAACAATTATCGCATAAAATAACTTGATAGGCGATTCAAAGTTTAAAACTGCTATATAAAGACCTATGAAATTAATAATTAACGCAGAAGTTCCAGCAGACCCTACATATGGATCAGACATAGCTTTTCGTTTAGATTGTCTATCACCCTTTTTCATAATTCCATCAGCAAAATCAGCCAATGCATCAATATGATGAACACCAGTAACAATAGCAAACGTTACCAATACTATGAAACTCGAAAAATATTGTGGAAGAAAAGTAGATGAGAGTAGTGCAACCAGTCCTACGATAAGACCAATAATACCACCACAGAATGGAAAGTAGTGCATGTTCCTTGCAACAACATTTAGATCAACAAGAGATCCCCTTGACGTTGGAATTATTGTCAGAAAAGAGAATACAGGTATAATTGAACTAAACATACAGGATATTCCACCAACCTAGAATTGACAAGAAAACAACTATTGGCGCACATACTAAAGAAAAGAACAAGATAACTGATACTTTTACCATGGTGAGAGCATTCTTGCATTTCTTGACAGAGAGCGGTTCAATACTGGTACCTAATTCATAATAACCTATTTTTTCCAGCTTCACTTTTAGGGCTCCCGCTAATGCTGACATTGGATATCCTCCATTGAGACTAGGGGTATTTTTGTGATCCTTACGCATTATGAACACTGAATTTTTCCAGTCTCCACCAACCATCTTCGAAGAAAGAACCAACATTACTGCGCATAATCGGGCCGGAATATAGTTTGATAAAGTATCTAGTTTTGCAGCCATCCAACCGATGTGATAATGATAGGTATCAGTGTATCCGATCATTGAATCAAGTGTATTTATTATCCTATAAGCAATAGCACCTGCCGGACCAAATATTGAGAAGTAAAACAATATTGAACCAATTCCATCCACCATGCTTTCCCCTATCGATTCTATTGTTGCAGATAAAATGTGAGTTCTATCAAGCGTTTCAGTGTTTCTTCCAACTATAAGAGATAGATTCTTTCTAGCTTTTATCAGGTTATTTTCTTCTATCGCCTGAATAATTGCGTTCACATGTGTTTCTAGTGTAAGAATCGCCATCGTAAATTTAAGAACCAGTACTGAGTATATCAGTAGCACAACAATCCCAAATAATTTATAGAGAATAATTGAAAAAAAATACGATATCATAGTAATGCCGATAGTTAGAGACAATGTAAAAAAAACTCCCATCAACTTTTCATGATTTGGATTTGTGTCTTTTAGTCTTGGAATAATTTTGGATATTAACTTACCAAGCCATGAAATAGGATGAATCCTATTTGGAGGATCGTTAAGTGCAAAACATAATGCAATTCCTCCAACAAGTGATAGCAAAATATATTCAGAATTCATGATTCACTTCATATTCAGAATATTATATAGATATTGCATGTCGGTGTTCTCCATAAATGTAGTTGCGACTAAATCAATCTGCTCATTAAGATATCGATTGCTATACGAATGCTTTGATCTTATTTGATCCAGGGAATCTTCACTCGGAATGTCAAATTGTGATTTTGGAATTACTCCGATCACCTTTTTTTTCGTCATTTCTTCCACCCGAACTATTGCATTACTTAGAATCGATTTTTGTCCTAAAAACTTGTTAATTACTATGCCTTTTATAAATTTCCGCTGATTGGGAGGCAACAATTTCATTGTTCCAACTATTGCTGCAAAACAACCTCCCCGCTCTATATCTGCCACCAACAATACTTTTGATTTTGTTCTTTCCACGAGAATCATGTTTGCTATATCAAAATCTAATAAATTAATTTCGGCAGGTGATCCTGCACCTTCAATTATGATCAAATCGTTTTCATTTCTAAGACTATTCAAATCCTGCAACACCTTTGGTAATCCTTTTTGAAGAACAAAAGTTTTGTAGTAGTCTTCCGCAGTCATCTTCAAATTTCCTATACCGCCTAGGATGACTTGGCTTATATTATCGCCCAATGGTTTCAAGAGAACTGGATTCATCCTAGTATCTGGTTCTATTCTGGCCGCAGTTGCTTGTACAGCTTGTATTCCGGCCATTCTCTTTACTAATCCTTTTTGCTTAATAACATGAAAATTTGATGTCATGTTTTGGGCTTTAAATGGAGATACCTTATATCCCAAATTGGAGAAAATCCTACACAGAGCTACCACCAGGGTACTCTTTCCTGAGCCAGATGAAGTGCCTTGTATCATAAGCAGTTTTGCTTTCATTTGTCAAGTGACTCCAATGAATCAAACAGTTCCAAATTTTGGTCATGTATCCTTACCGCCACGCGAATATACTTGTCATTCATACCTTTGAAATCACTACAGTCTCTAACAAGAATACCAAACTTTTTTAATAGTAGATCTCTAATTTGCCTAGAGCGACCATGACTTAATCGGATAAGATAGAAATTAACATCTGATTTGATCGCTGAAAATGAACACAAATTATGATTTATTCTGTCGTGCATTAGCTCCCGTTCCGCAGTTATGATTTTTCTAGCTTTTCTTAGATGTGATAGGTTATCTAAAGCAGTAATACCTGCCAACTGAGCCAATCCGTTTATGTTCCATGTAATTTTATTATTCGATATTTTTTTCTCTGTACTTGGATGAGAAACACTATAACCCAGTCTTAATCCAGCAAGTCCAAATGATTTTGTCATAGAACGTAAGACTACTGTATTTCGAAATTCATTAATCTTTTCAATAAAGGATCGTGGATGTTTATTCTGATCGACAAATTCGATGAAACTCTCATCTATGAGTATCTTTATGGAATGGTCTATCTTCTCTACCAGTTTTTCAACCAACTCGTACGAATAAAGTCCAGTAGGATTATTTGGATTGCACAAGAAAATTGCGTCAGAATTCCGAGTTTTTTCCAAAATTCTGTCTACGTCAAGTTTCCAATCCCTAAGGGGCACATGCTTAATTTTTGCTCCCATTTTTCTTGATGCCAATTCGTACTCGCAGAATGTGGGATATGGCATGATGACCTGTTTTCGAACAAAGGCTCTGGCAAAGTTATAGATTAGTTCCGTAGCTCCATTCCCAATGCTTATTGAATCGTATGTTAAGCCGCTATCCAAATAGCTCATAATTTTTTTCTTTAGAATTTTATGCTCAGTATCTGGATAAATTGACGATAATTTTGGTAAATTTTTTCGAAGAATCTGCAGAACATTCCCCGAAATTCCTAATGGATTTATGTTGGAGCTGAAATCAACTCTTACTAACCTTGGATTTACACTATAAACCCCGCCATGAGAACAAGAATATTGAATCATCTAAATTCCATATGAATTCCAATATAGCATGGATGTATAAAATTATGTTTTTTCTGTAAACGAATATTAGTTGCGTTCTGAATAACGGCACATTATGTTAAAAGTAGCGGTAATAGGTGCGACGGGAGCTGTGGGGCAGGAATTTATCATTGGACTCAGCAAACACCCATGGTTTGAACTGGTTCAAATTGCATCTTCAGAGAGATCAGCTGGAAAAAAATACACGGACGCACTCAGAGACCCAGCTACTTCACTACTGAAATGGCACAATAAGGAAAATATTCCCGAAAATGTGAGAGGTATGGTCCTATCAAAAGTGGATGAAATAGACCCTAAAAAAGTAGACTTGATCTTTACCGCACTTGAGTCTGAGGATGCGAGAATAATTGAACCGAAAATGGCAACCCATACCCCTGTGATAAGTACCGCAGCTGCATTTAGATACGAAGAAGATGTCCCAATACTGATTCCTGGAATAAATGATGAACATTGCGAAATGCTAAATATTCAAAAAAAGAACAGAAATTGGAATGGTTTTATTGCTCCTTTACCCAATTGCACTACTACCGGCATGGCCATAACACTCAAGCCTTTAATGGATGATCTGGGTCTGGATAGTGATTTCATGACTTCAATGCAGGCTTTATCTGGCGCAGGTCGGTCTCCTGGAGTGATAGCACTAGATATTATGGATAACGTAATCCCCTATATTCCAAAGGAAGAGGAAAAAGCTCAGGTAGAAACAAAAAAGATCTTGGGGAAATTTGAGGGCGATTCTATCAATAATGCGCCCATAAAAGTAAGCTGTACTTGTACAAGGGTACCTGTAATGGATGGTCACACTGAAACAGTATTTGCTCAGCTAAAGAAAACTGCATTACCAGATCAGGTAAGAGAATCAATGTTGAATTTTTCAAAATCCGTTTCAATAAGAGAATTGCCTTCTGCACCAGCAGACTATATCATAGTTCATGATGATCCCACTAGGCCACAGCCAAGAATTGATAGAGAAGTTAACGATGGAATGACTACAGTAGTAGGGAGATTGCGAAAGGACACTGTTTTTGAAAATGGCATCAAATATGTGCTCCTTACCCATAATGAAAAAATGGGCTCTGCCAAGGGTGCAATATTACTCGCCGAGTTATTTAAGTCGAAAAAAATCATATAATCCTACATTATTGATAAAAAAATTGAATAAAATTGCAATTAATACATTTATTAACCCCAGAAATTACGATATAATTAGTGATTTCCATGTATAAAATAGATGATTTAGATCTAAAGATTTTGGAAGAACTTTCAAATGATGCATCCATTTCTGTCCCGAGACTTTCGAGAAAAATCAACATTAATGCGTCAGTAGTATACAGTAGAATCAAGAGATTAGTCAAGCGAGGAATTATTAGAAAATTTACGATTTTGATGAATGACGAGGCACTAGGATTTAACGTTAAAGCACTAACTGGTATAAACATGGATTCAAAATTAAGAGATAATGTCTTGAATGAATTGTTTAGGATTCCAGGAGTTACAGAAGTATCTGAAGTTACTGGTAGGTTTGATATACTGGTAACGATGAATTCCCACTCACTTGATGAGATGCATCAACTGATCTCAGAACGAGTAGGGCGTATTGAAGGAGTACAGAAGACTGAAACATTCATAGAAATGAGAAAGACAACCAGGGAAGTTCCGATCCCCCCAATGGAACAAGATTAGATATCAACAAATATCCTGATTGTATTTGTTCACTAATTACTCCTACAAACTCCAACAATGTATCAGCACAAAGGGAATGCCGTGTGTAAAAAATATTTTTCATTAATTATGAAAGAAATGATACTCTTTAGAATATCAAAGGTTAATCAAATCTATATCTTACTCAGGTTAGTAACACAAGTCAGATTAGATCTAACTAACAATCAAACTAAAATGTAATAATTACGGATTTGGTTTAGTTCCCAAGTTTCCTGCTTGCCCTTGACCTTGTCCCATGCGGATCATCTCATTTATTTTGTTCTCCACTTCCTTCAAATTTTCTTTTACTCGAGTTTCCTGTTTTCCCAGTACCACTAACCTTGTATTAGCAAGATCTTTTTTTTCATCCAACTCCTTTAGTGTGTCATCTTTTTTTGTCTTTATCATTAGTGGACCAACGCTCTTGTAAACGGCCTCATCCTGTTCTGATTTTTTGAGTTCCTCGGTAGCCTTTTCTATTTCTACAGACTCTGCTTCCAGTTGTTGTTTTTGCATCATGATTGCCTGCAAATTTTGTTGCAATTGTTGCAGCCTAGCCAGCTGTTCTCTCAGCCATGGGGGAATTTCTTGTTCACTCATTTCTTATTACTTGACTTCACCATCATAAAACTATAGCGTTTTATAAATTTAGAGACAAGTAAGATAAACTCAGCAATCGAATGTACGTGTTAACTATTGCGCGCATTGAATGTATATCATTTGTAGTGGCATCAATACAAATTGTCCCGTTGTTTGAAGTTATACTTATTTTTTCAGCTGAAGTTAAAAATTTAGTCTCAGGTTGTAATGCACTACTAATAGTATGTCCTACATTAGAAGAAATTTCTGAAGAAAGATTATCTAGAGTAATTTTGATTTTAATATTTACTCTTTGCTCTTTCAAAGTTTACATCATATGTTCCAGCAGCAACTTTGTAATTACATTTTGAACAATACCAAATTCCTAGGGCTTGCCTATCAAATTTTATCGAACCGCATTTAGGGCATCTTCTTTTCTTTTTTAAAACCCTGTAAATCATCCCGTATCTCTTTCTAACTGTAGCTCCGTATTTTACACCTAATCCCTTTAGACGTGTTATTTTGTGCTTACTTCTACTAACCAATATTTATCAATCCTTTTATTTTTCCTCTAATTTCTTCTCCCTTGACTATAGCCTTATCGGCAATACTTTTAACATCTTCGATTGAAAAGTACCCCTTAAGTCCTTTTTGCATAGCTACAATTGAGCCCTTTGAGTTTGTAGTAATTGTAAGTCGAGCATCCATGCAAGCTTCTTCCTCCGTACTTGGATCGGAGATCAAGTAATCTCCAATTTTAACCGTTGTGACAGATATGGGTAAAGTAGTAATTGGAGGTTCCTGTATTTTTCCAGTTTCTACAACTTTGTCATCTTTAATTTCAAAGACAGGCAATTTACAGCTCGCTAATGCGGATACTACAGCATAAGACGTTGCGTCTAGAAGGTTACCATCTACATTAATGACACTGCAATCAACAAAAATTGTATAAACAATTTTTCCAGGGACCAGGACTAATTTACTCAAATCCAACATCTCTGATTCTCTAACGCCTCTGTCAACCACTCTGGCAAGTTCGATGGTTTCTTCATCAGGGGGTCCTGGCTCGATTTGCGGGGACGCAATGGGGAGCACTTCGGCAGTAATTATCAACGCACCACTATTTTCTAATCCTTCAAAAGGTTCACCTGTTTCTACCTTTACTCCTGCTACAACTTCAGTGTTACCTAACTTCACCCAAGCAGATCCGCTTGCCTTCTTGATAACGTTTAATTCAATTTCGATAGATCTAATTTCATCTAACGATCTTCCGTCTAGTCTTTTCCCTGATGAAATTGATTCCCGCATTTGCTTCTTGCGAAGGTTTTCAACAATTACTGTAGATTTTTTTGATAGACTCATTATTCTTTCATTTCCTTTTCGTCGCCAAAGTACTTTTCCATTAAAGAGGAACGCTGTATTTCATATACTTTCAAGCAACCACGTACAGCTTCATCCAAACATGTATTAAATTCGTTTGGATTTAATTCTCCATCGAGTTGCAAGAGTGTTATTTTCTTTAGATTTGGCATATATGCAACAGGCATATCAGCACCACCTTCCTTGTCCTCAGTATCATTAATATCAATCACAATCTTGTCATCTACCTTACCCGCTGCACATGCAGATACCATATCTCGCATGTTTATTCCTGCGTCAGCGAGCGCAACAGAAGCAGCTGTTATACCAGCACACCTTGAGCCACCGTCAGCTTGAAGGACTTCTATGAATACGTCAATTGCAGCACGTGGATAATCCTCAAGTATTAAAGCAGGCTCGAGTGCCTCCCGAATCACCTTAGATATTTCTGTCTCCCTTCTCGAAGGAGCTGGACTCTTGCGAGTATCTGTTGAAAACGGTGACATATGATATCTGCATCGTACAACACATCGATCGGATAACGCCATATGTTTTGGATGAACTTCCCGTGGACCATAGACTGCCGCAATAATTTTATTTTTACCAAATTCTATTAACGCAGAACCATCTGCATTCTTTACAATTCCGACATTGATTTTTACTTGTCTTAGTTCATCTATGACTCTACCATCGGTTCGTTTTCCACTTTGATCAATAAGACTTCTACTTTGAACCATTTGAATTAATCATCCCCATTTCTTTATCATTATTGTTTGAATTAATTTCATCCTGATTTATTGTTGAATCACTAGCTTCGTTAGTTTGAGTGTCATCGCTTTCTATTTCAGACTCGGGCACGTTCAATAATTGTCTTATCCTCTGTGTCAAGTTTGAAGTATGTGCCTCTACTTCTACTATGTGAATTGCGTTAATAGCAAGAGTAATTCCCTCCTTGTCTTTTCCCGATACAACAATGATTCCATTCTGTCCTATTGTTATCCTTGTAGAACTTGCTTGTTCAATTGTTTGAATCATGGATCCTCTTTTCCCAATGAGCCGTGGAACACGGGTTGGAGATATTTTTATCAATTCTCCAGTAGGTATCTTTCCCAAATCTTTATCCTGAATAGTAAGGATTGGATCTCTTGTCCTGTCAAAAATAGCAATTCTAGCGACAATAACATCACCTGTTGACAATTGGCGTCCCATGTCATCGTGCGCAGGTGAAAAATCTCTTCCAAATATGTCCTGTGCCGGCAAATGAGCAGCGAAGCATGAATTGATATCCACGGACCAAGACAGGGATGAATGGTCAAGTATTTTACCTATAACAATATCATTTGCTCTTGGGAAATAAATTCCAGATAATGGAATTACTTTGGCCCCATCCTTGTTAGATTCTGTGATTCCAATTCGAGTCGAAACAATTGAATTTCCGTTCTTAAATACGTTTACCAGTGGTCTCAAATTACCTTCAGCCACAGTATCGCCAGGAATAACGTATTTTCGTTTAACTTCCTGCATAGAGTATTCCCCCTAAACAGGAATTCAAAAATCTTTTATTCATAATTCTCCCTTTTTGGGAAGTTAGAACAGACTTATATTTTAAGTGTGGCGAAAAGAAAGGCCGACATTATTTTTCAGTGACCTGAGCCGAACCCTTGGTTGCCGTACCAATTCGATCCAGAAATGTGCTTTTCAACCCGGCATTTAGATTGAGAACGACTTGTAATGAGCCGTCCGATAGCCATTGTTCAGATTTGATATCACCGATACTCTTGAATACATTAAATGATTGACCCGAGAACTGTGCAGGAACTGTCACAGTCAATTCCAATATTTCCGATTTTAAGGGTAATAATTTTCTCAATGGTTCAATAATGTACTTGATTTGATCATCAAGTCGCCTAAATGGGTCTATTGCTACTCGAGCATCGTCAATGACAGCATTAATCCTTGAGATTGGATGTGGCATGTGCGTTTTAGGATCTACAAAATTCTTGTTGATATATTCGACAATTTGTCTTTTCTTTTCTTCAATCATCTTTCTGCGTTGATCTGTATTCATGTTCAAATCACCTTTTTCCATAATTTGTTTGGCTATTTCGAACTGGTCAGTAGTCTTGAATGCTTTCATTAATTTCTCTGATGAACTTCTTGTGCCTTTATTGGCATCAGAGTATATTTCATCTGAAATCATAATATTTGAAATGTCCATTTTTTTACCAAGTTTGTATTCAAGAGCAGGATCAGGTTTGACCAAAATTTCAAATTTTTCATTTCCTGCAGTTAATCTTACTATTGTAAATTTGTCAACCATGTTACTCTTAATATTTGAAAATATATAAGCCTACAAGAGAGAACGTAATATTCTAGTTATTATAGAGAAATTAAAAAAAAGGAAAATAAAAAAGGAATAAAATAGAGGTTCTTACTCGCTTACGTAGGCACGTTCTCCGTGTTGGGTCAAGTCTAATCCTATTTCTTCTTCTTTTGGAGTAACTCTAATTCCTCCAGGCCAGACTTTGTCCATTACTTTAATGATCAACGCAGTTATACCCATTGCCCATGCAAGAGCTGCAAATGCACCTACTGCATTTTCTAGTAACTGTTGTGGATTTCCAAATACGAGTCCGTCATCTCCCCAGGGAGTAAATCTCTTTTCTGCGAACAATCCAGTGCATAATGCTCCGGCAAGTCCACCGATTCCGTGTACACCCCATGTGTCTAGTGCAT
>DASQWJ010000135.1:0-7894 GCA_035640315.1 Nitrososphaeraceae archaeon | reverse complement strand
TTCCCTACGCAAATTTTGGAGCCATTCAAAGTATGAGACTGTGACTCCTCCTCCGTTGGCCAAAATATCTGGAATCAGCATTATCTTATTATCATACAATATCTTGTCAGCTTCCGGAGTCGTTGGCCCATTGGCAGCTTCTGCGACTATTTTTGTCCTTATGTTTGAAGCATTATCTTTTGTTATTTGATTTTCCAAAGCCGCAGGAATCAAAATAGTACATTCCGTTTCCAGTAGCTCCTTGTTGGATATAGTTTGACTACCCTGGAAATTTGAAACAGAACCAGTTTTTTCTTTATGCTTTCTAAGTGAAGCAATATCGATTCCGTTTTTATTTATTATGCAACCTTTTGAATCACTTGCAGCGATAACTTTTGCGCCTTGTTCCCCAACCAGTTGAGCTGCAAATTGTCCGGCGTTGCCGAAACCCTGTACGACAATGGTTGCGCTCTTCATGTCAATGTTCAGTTTTTTTGCAGCCTCTCTTACGGTAATTGCCAGACCTCGACCCGTAGCTTCATTACGGCCCAGAGAGCCTCCAATTTGTATCGGTTTGCCTGTTATGACCTCAGGCTGAATGTAATTTCCTTTGATAACTGAATAAGTATCCATGATCCAAGCCATCTCTTTTCCTCCGGTGTATACATCAGGAGCAGGAATATCCCTGTAGGGTCCAATTATATCTGAAATTCCATAGGCATATCTCCTGGTCATTCTTTCTAACTCACCTTCTGACATGCTTTTTGGATCACATATTATGCCGCCCTTCCCACCACCAAATGGGATATTTGCAATGGCACATTTCCATGTCATCCACATGGAGAGAGCTTTAACTTCATCAATTGTTACTTGAGGATGATAACGTATTCCACCCTTAAACGGGCCTAAGGCATCATTATGTTGAGAACGAAAACCAGTGAAAACCTTGATAGTTCCATCATCCATTTTGACAGGAATAGATATTGTCAATACTCTTTTTGGTTGAGCTAAAAACTGATGGAGACCTTTGTCAAGATTTATCATACTTGAAACTTGATCAAGTTGAGTAAGTGCTACTTCAAATGGATTGATTCCACTAATTACAGAATTTGACATTACGTGAGTTGAAAAAATCAGATATTTAAATTTTGAAAGTATGATTAAAAAGGATGATAGAGAGATGTCGGCGTCATCTGTTGATTTTATCCAAAATAAGTAGCCGCAATTCTTCGTCATTTTTGTTTATGTGATCTATCCCCAAAGAATCAGCAAGCATTTCGAGTTTATGACGTTCATTATCAACAGCCTGAGCAATTCGAGGTCCAATATAATTGGATTCATCATCGATAGTTTGTTTAAGGGACATTGTGCGAACCTTTTCAAATTCTCCCATAGCCTTGCCTATAGTCCTCGAAAATTCAGGTAATTTCTTTGAACCAAATAACAGAATGACTACCAAAAGTCCAATAATTATCCATTCTGAACCACCGATGCTCATCATGAAATTTTCCAGCATTTGAATAATTTAGATTTAAACAAATGAAAAATAAGTCTTTGCCAAAAATCTAATCCTAAACACTTTTGATATGGTCAGGGTCAATCAATTAGTTAAGAGTATGGTGAGAGACAAGATTCATTAACTTTGGATTAATATCTAATTCAATAGATGATACACGAGAGGGAAGAAATGGCCCTAAGAATTCGAGAGTTTATCGAATCACTAAATCAAGAGTGCACAGCCGGTGCGCTCGTTACGGTAGAGGGTAAGAAGGATGAATCCGCCTTGAGAGAAGCGGGATTCTCTGGCGATATATTGGTGTATAATAATTTTAAGGGAATAACTAATTTTGTCGATCATGTATCTGCGACTGGCAGGAAAGTCATACTATTGCTTGACAGGGATAAGAAGGGAAAGACATTGACCTCAAAAATCCTTAAGAAATTAGATCTATTTGGTTGCCATGATGGTTTGTATTATAAAAAGTGGTTTGCACGGATTACCCAAGGCAAATTCATGTGTGTCGAGAACCTTTCTATTTATTGCATGCCATTCGCAGAAAAATATTCCAAATCTACCTACCCGTAATGCCCCTTAATCTAAGTTTATATCTCTTGTGACCTGATTTAAGAATTGATGCAAAGAAGCGTTGTAAATAGCTATGAACTCAGAAATGATTTTCCGATATTTAGGAAAAAAATTAATGGTAAGGAATTAGTTTACCTCGATAACGCTTCAACTACGCAAAAGCCAAACTCTGTAATAAACTCCATTACTGATTTTTATACGAATTATAATTCTAATATCCACAGAGCAGTTTACCAATTAGCTGAAGAGGCAACTGCGCTATATGAACAGAGCCGGGAGAAAATAGCCAATTTTATTAATGTGCGTCCTGAAGAAATAATCTTCACAAGGAACACGACTGAATCAATAAATCTTATTGCTCATTCTTGGGCCAGAACAAATCTGAAAAAAGATGATGGCATAGCCATATCTGAATTAGAACATCATAGTAACATAGTCCCCTGGCAGATACTAGCCCAGGAAATCGGAACAAGACTAGAATATGTCGGGATTGATGATAACGGATTTTTAGATCTTGAGCGTCTGATTGACTTGATTTCTTCAAAAAAAGTAAAACTGGTTTCGTTAAGCCACATGTCAAACGTACTGGGTACTATAGTACCTATTGAGCGGATTATCAAAATTGCCCATGAAAATGATATACCCGTTTTAGTGGATGGTGCACAATCCGTACCACACATGCCAGTTGACGTTAAGAAAATGGATTGTGACTTTTTGGTATTTTCTGCACACAAGATGTTGGGTCCGACTGGAGTGGGAGTTTTATACGCCAAAAAAGAATTCCTCGAGAAAATGAGACCGTTTATGGGCGGAGGAGATATGATTAAGGAAGTCTTCAAATTCCATACAAATTATAATGAAGTACCCTACAAATTCGAGGCAGGCACTCCGAATATTGCTGACGTTGTGGGATTTGGAGCAGCAATTGATTATTTGAGAAAAATTGGGATGGAAAACGTTAGGAAGCATGAAATTGACATGACGGAATATGCATTGGAGTCTATTCTACCAATGAAATATGTTACGGTATATGGACCAAGAGATCCTAATTACAGGGGAGGAGTTATTTCATTTAATATTGCAGACATCCATCCTCATGACCTTGCTACGATAATGAATGATCATGGAATAGCAATAAGATCGGGCCACCATTGCGCCCAAGTACTAATGCAGAGACTTGACGTTCCAGCTACTTCAAGGGCAAGCTTTTACATTTATAATACTAAGGAAGAAATAGATAAGTTTGTTAATGCTATTAAAGAGGCAGGGAGAATCTTCAAGGTATGAGCGATGATATATACAGAGAGATCATTCTTGACCACTACAGAAACCCAAGAAACAAGGGCAAGTTGGAAAATGCTGATGTCACAGTTCATGATAGTAACCCTCTGTGTGGCGATGAAATAGATATTCATTTGAAGGTAGACGGAGGGATAATCAAAGACGTGAAATTTGAAGGTAAAGGATGCGCGATCAGTCAAGCTAGCGCTTCTATGTTGACAGAATTGGTCATGGGTAAGGACCTTAATGTAGTAAAGGATTTGAAAAAGGAGGACGTTCTTGAAAATATTGGATTGACTAACCTGGGTCCTGCAAGAATCAAATGCGCACTTTTATCACTTAAGGTACTAAAAGTAGGAATGGTGAAATATTATTCAGAAAATGATCCCAAATCAGCAGAACAGATTAAAAATGAATCCTCGCTTTACTGATCAATTCAACAATTAAAATAATGATGTTGTATCATCTGCTGTAACAAATATGTTCTGCTGTAACAAATATGTCAAGTCTTATTCATAAAATTTTCCGGTAATCATGATTGATACATATCCGATCATTTCAATTCATATCAATCTTAATGGCATTCATTATACTTTCGATCCTAGTACATTTCCATTTCCTATCTTCAATAGACTCTTTTATTGACAACGCGACTAGCGGTTTTAGTGCAGATAGAACTTTACTTTATGCTTTCGTAATCATTTCATCTTTTGGAGAAGTAGTAAACTTGATTTTTGTAGCTATAATTCTCACAATTATTAGAAGAACAAGAAAAATGGGAATGATACTAATGATAACAATCATGACACTAGCAATTTTGGTTTCCTATATAAAGCCGCTAATTGCACAGCCAAATCCCCCTGAATCACAAAGGATACCCGAACTACCAAAGGGTTTTCGGCTGGAAAGTGATAGTTTGTTAACGGAGGCTCGCTCATTCTCTTATCCTTCCAACCATACTGCTATCATAACATCACTAGCATATATTGTAGGGAGTATTGTTCAACTAAAGAATAAAAAATATGCAAAACTTGTCTGGATATTGCCGCCAATGCTTATGTTATCGAATTTGCTTCTCGGACTAAATAATTTGAGTGATTTGTTTGGAGGTTTACTAATAGGACTAGTAATTTCCATAACTTTGAGTAACATCTTCAAACTTGAAGTTCCTTTCGCAATGAATAAATTCAAGAATCGAAAGTAGCTAGGATCCTTTGGTTCTATTATCTATCTATAGTTTCTCTGCCACCTTTGGATCTAGCAACAACCACCCATAATTATCAGTGTCGTGAATATAACGTATATCTCTAAAATTCATAGTCAGCTTGCTCTTTTTAAGTGAAAACATTATCTCTGAATGTATAGTAGCGCCCAATCTTTTTACATCGTTTTCGGATTTCAAATTACGTGGGAGCAAAATTCTACAACTAAATTCTCCTGATTCTGACTTGCTGTAATACTCAATGAATTTATCAACCAATGTTTTGATTTCAGAGATCTTACTTATTTTGAGTGTCAGCTTTACGGGAAAATTTATCAGCTGAGTTGAATTCACATTCTTTCTTTTTTCTAGCGTAATAAATAAATCAATTGAGTAGGAATCGAAATTTGTTAGAATTTCTGAGCGGATAACGTTTAAGAATAGTCAGATAGACATTTTGAATATAGTTGACCATATCGTCTAAAGTCGCGACTTCCAATAAATGGACAGAACTGGAACATAACGGTGTAGCTTTTCCCCCAGAGTATGTTCAACGAGGAATAAATATCAAGATTAAGGGAGAAATTCTTTTCTTAAATCGCGAACAAGAAGAGATTATTTACGCTTGGGCCAAAAAGAAAGATACCCACTATGTAAAAGATCCCGTCTTTCAATCTAATTTTATTGCTGATTTGAAGAAACTACTTCCGGCTAAATTCAGAACAGTACAAAGAATTGATGAAATTGACATGACTGAGGCATTTAATTTAGTGGATAAGGAGTTAAAGATAAAGGAAGATGAAAAACTAAGAATAAAATCACTTCCGAAAGAAGAGAAAAGAAGGATCAGGCAGGAAAAAAAACTGGAGAAGGAAAAACTGAAATCGATTTATGGAAAAGCCAAAATAAACGGAATAGAAGTTGATGTTGCCAATTGGTTGGTTGAACCCCCAGGAATATTCATGGGAAGAGGGCTACACCCACTAAGAGGAAGATGGAAGCCTAGAGTGACGCCTAATGACGTCACCCTCAATCTAGGGGAGAATGCATCTGTACCTGAGGGCCCATGGAAGATGATTGTTCATGATCATTATTCAACATGGCTGGCTTCGTGGATAGAAATTCTAACTGGAAAGAGAAAATATGTCTGGTTGCATGATTCATCCTACCTACGACAAGATAATGATAAGGCAAAATATGACACAGCAAAGAAATTAGAAAATTACATTCGGGCCATTGAAAAGGAAATTATAAATCAGATGTTATATGCCAAAGATACAACCAAAAGAAAAGTGGCTACGGTTTGTTATCTTATATACAAATTAGCTATGAGGGTGGGTGATGAAAAAGATCCTGATGAAGCAGATACTATAGGCGCCTCTACCCTCAGAGTGGAACATCTGAAATTTCCAAAAGTTAATGAAAAGGTTCACATAGAATTCAATTTTCTAGGCAAAGATAGTGTTCCTTGGCAAAAAACGTTGGAAATATCCAGTGCTGATACAAAAGCGCTTTATGAAAATTTAGTGTTCTTCATGAAAGGAAAGAATCAAACTGATGAAATCTTTGAAGACATCACATCCTCTAAGGTAAATAAATTCCTCAGGTCAATAGATAAAGACAACCTTCCTAACTTGACTGCAAAGGTTTTTAGAACTTATATCGCAACTGCAATCGTAAAAAAACATCTTTCTTCACCAGTTCTAAAAGTTAGTAAGAATGAAAGCGAGTTTAAGAAAATATATGTAGCAAAAATTGCAAACCTTGAGGCAGCCATTACATGTAATCACAAAAAAGGAATAGATCCCAACAATCCAGCGAGTAAAAAGTCATGGGAAAAATTTGAACAGTCATTAGCCAATAAGAAGGAAAAAATTAGGCAATTAAAACTTGAGTTAAAAGAGAAAAAATGGAAGACGGAGCTACAAAAATTGAGGAAGGAACAACGTATTGAAAAACTTGAATTCCAAATTCGACTCCAACAAGAGACCAGAGATTATAATTTGGGTACTTCATTAAGGAATTACATAGATCCACGCGTTTTCAAATCTTGGTGCGAATACGTAGAGTTGGACTGGACAAAAATTTACACAAGCACCCTTCAGAGAAAATTCAAATGGATCGAACAGTACTCTAAAAGCGATCTAAAAAAATATCTCAATATTAATAATCCAACTTAACAAATCACATGAAAATTAATCACAAGGTTTTCATGATTTGCGATTTATCTACTCTGATGGAATTTCGCCAATTCTCCTATATTGCTGATTCGATATTCACTAACCTTGTCTTTTATTTGAGGTGTTTTTCGTATTGAGATTATTTTTACCTGTTATTGTCTTAACCGTATTTGTTATTCTTTCTGGTAGTATCTTTAATAAGGCATTTTCGCAAATTGAATATCAAGTTAATTCTGTATTTATTGGTATTTTATCCAATGGTGACTCAATTGTGCAGTATGATATTCGTCTGAAAACTAATTCTAGCACAATTACTTTACCATTAATTGGCGGTAATATCAACGACATTTTGGTGAGAAATTATCTCTCTAAATATTTGGTCTATGCATTCAATTCTGTAACTAATGAAATAAGTATCAATTCACAAAATGAATCTCAGATAAGGATTACGTATCAAACTCCGGATCTAGTAAATAAGCAGGAAAGAGAATGGAGTTTTCTTATTGATTCTGCTTTTCCATTTACAGTAAAATTACCTAATGACGCAGTAGTGACTAATTTAGGAGAACAGCCACCATCATTAATTCGAAAATTAGGCGGACAGAATTTATTATCATTTGATAAGGGAAGAATTTCTATCGATTATGTCATTGGCTATGCTGGAACAAGAGAACAAGCTACAATTTCCATAAATTCTGCAGAATTAGATCTAGTAAAAGCAGAAAATGAACATTCAGGAATTAATCTGGGTAGTGTCAAAGACATGATACTTAATGCAAAGACTGCATTAAATCAGAGTAATTTTATTGATGCAGAGCGTCTTGCAACAAATGCAAGTGACTTGTCCTCAACCATAATAGAATCATTTGAAGATTCAAAGGATATGATAAGTAATGCCACTAGAAAAATTGAGGAATTTCAAAACATGAATGTAGATACTTCTCAAGCATCAGAATTTGTCTCAAAATCAAATATTGAATTTTCTCAGGGTAATTATCCTAAGGCCACGGAATACGCTACTTTGGCGCTGAACAGTCTTATTCTACCAAGGCAAGATCAGCCATTTCTGAGTTCAAGCATCGCATATTTGGTAATAATTCCAATTGCAATATCAGTTGGATTTTTCCTGCTAAAAAAGTACAGAAGAAAATCTAAACCACAAATACA
>DASQWJ010000134.1:0-3111 GCA_035640315.1 Nitrososphaeraceae archaeon | reverse complement strand
CTGGCATAAATCACTAACAATGTCAATAAGACACCAACGTTCAAGACACTTACCACGGTGCTTATATTCATAAGAAGACTCATAGATTATAATCACAATAATCAAATTACCTTATCTACTTTTTTCCAGATCCGATCCAATTCATACAGGCCTACAAAGAACGATGATAAATAGAAAAAAAATAATACAAAGATTGTGTAATCATAATCGATTTAATGGGCTTAGATTTAAAACCAATCCTCACACATACTAACATAAAGCTAAATGATCTTTCAAACAAAATAATTGCGGTAGACGCTTTCAATACAATCCATCAATTTCTAGCTACAATTCGTGGATCTACCGGAGAACTTCTTACTAACTCTCAGGGAGAAGTTACAAGCCACTTGAGCGGACTTTTCTATCGTAATATCAATTTACTTGCAGAAGGTATCAAATTAGTTTATGTCTTTGATGGTGTGTCCAGTCCATTAAAAACTGATGAAATTGAACGCAGACATCAAGTCAAGCAAATAGCAGCTGAAAAATATGAGAAAGCACTTGTTCAAGGTAAACTAGAGGAAGCAAGAAAATATAGCCAAGCGACATCGGTTCTAACCGATAAAATGATACAAGAATCAAAGAAATTACTCTCATTATTAGGAATCCCTACAATACAAGCCCCTTCGGAAGGAGAGGCGACAGCAGCAAAGCTAACCAATTCCGATCTCGTACAGATTTGCGCAAGTCAAGATTATGATTCCATTTTGTTTGGTGCAAAGCGACTCGTAAGAAATATTACAATAAGTGGTAAAAGGAAGGTTCCCAACAGAAATGCTTTCATTGATGTTCCACTAGAAATATTTATTCTGGAAGATATTCTTAATCAAACTAATTTGACGAACGAGCAGCTTGTAGATGTAGGTATCTTAATTGGAACAGACTATAATATTGGGGGTATACCGGGGGTAGGCCCAAAAACTGCATTGAAATTAATACAAAAGTATTCAAAATTGGAAAATATTGATCAACTTCAAGAACAGTTGTCTAACATTGCATATGAAGAAATTCGGGAACTATTTTTGAAGCCCAAAGTAGCAAATGTTACTAATAATGATATTAAATTCGAGCCTGTTGATTATGACAAGGTTGTTGAATTTTTGAGCATGGAAAAAAACTTTTCACCAGATCGTATTAATTCGGCCTTACAAAAGGTACAGAATTCAGAAAAGAACAAGAATCAATCATTAGAAAAATGGTTCTAAATCTATTTCGTTACAGAAATTTTTGTGCCAGTACTACTAATTCTTTGAAGGTAATAATTCTCTTCTCTTCAATTCTTTTCTCTTTTCAGTGTCAAATCTACCTAGCTCATATTGATTCATATCGACAAATTTCATCCCTTTCATGAGAAGTGGGTGTATGTCATTAATTTTCTTAAATATCTGTTGACATACGTAGCGATAATCAGGATGTCCTTGAGCAGTAGTGCGCAATTCAATCACATGGTATAATTCTCTCAAATTTATCTTGATGAAATACGGATATTTATAGGCAAAATTAACGGCATACTGAGCTTCAACTGGCATCGACTTTGCTATATTTTGATAAGTATTACTAGAATGATACATACAATCTCTGAAATCCTTTTCGATTCCTGAATCAATAATTTCTTTAGGGATATCATATCCATGTTTTGTGGAAAGCAACTGTCTTTCCATTGTAAGAATTCTATGGCGATGCAAATCTCGGAACATCCCAAAATTAGTAAACATTTCGAATAGATATTCAACCATTTCAAACGCCCTGCCTGGTCTGTGCCTTCTATTTTCACGAAATTTCGTATAGGCCAGGATAATTTCATTTCTTCTTGATTGCGGAAATGATTTAACTAATTTTGTTATTTCGTGAAGCGATTGTCCTTGAGCATTTTCATATAATATTGCTGAAATAACTTTTACTTCTGCATCTTTACTATCCATATAATCAATTAGCCTTACATCTACAGGAGAATAGTCAGGCTCTATATCCTGGAGATATTTATCCGTCAATTTTGTCATTTCTTTGTTAGTATCAATCATAAATGATTGAAGAGATTTTCCGTGTTTCTCATTTACTCGTTTAATAAAAGACGGTATTACAGAGTCTAGTTCAGAATTTATCATCCGAGCCAAATCTTTGAGCTCAACTAAATCAGAACAGTATAAACGTGTCAAGAGGTATTCAAAAGCTCTACCATTTCCGGTTATACCTAAATTTGTGAGAGTGGACGCAGGCAACAGATTTCGTAAAATGTCGAGTGTTTTAGATCTCACAGTACTGTGATAAACTTTCTTTGCGGATTCTATATCCTGGTCGCGAGATAGTTTGGTAAAAGGTTTTTCTGAATTAGAAATTGAATCGAAATACATGAAATCATCGATTGGTTCTATTTCTGTAATATATTTTTGCATTAGATTGATACTTTTACTATAAACATCGAACGAGTGATCACAGGATTCTATATAGAGATCCGCATATTTCGACTCAAGTATTTTTTCATCTCTATAATATTTATACATGTTACCAACTTTCTTATCAAAAGGTATGTAACGGGAGGATTTTTCCAAATAAGATAGTCCAATTCTTTGATCCTCAATTTTTTTTGCCGCAATGTTGGAAATCCATTCTACGGCAATTTGCGCCTCCCCCAATTCCGCAACAGAATCGTCGCCATATTCTGACAATATCTTGCTGTAGAACTCGATACCTCTGTTTGTGTTTGATGCGAATTCATCCAAGAATATTTTTCTCATTGTTTTGTCAGACCTAGAATATCTCGACATCAGGGCTCCTCTGTCAACCTGCCTAGGAGTTGTAATCGCAAAGACATGCTTATCGGAATTAGAAAAATGTTGATCAAGTATTGATTTTTCTTTATCCGAAAAATCATAATCAGTATTGAAATTCATAATATTAATAGAAAATAATCCTTATACTTATTTTTTCAGCTCATGGTACTTTCAAAAACGCTTGGACATCAAGTATTAAAACATCTACTAAATAATTGATTATTTTTAACACTGCCATCATTATATCCATATGTTACTCCAATCTCATGAGCGACATAAAGCTCGAGTTTGTAGGTAAGCA
>DASQWJ010000133.1:0-3760 GCA_035640315.1 Nitrososphaeraceae archaeon | reverse complement strand
GCATCTAGGGCTTCATTATCATTACAGGTAACATATTCTGCGCGCTCCATATCTTTTAATTGGACATGTTGAGGACCAACACCAGGATAGTCCAGTCCGGCTGATATACTATGTGTGTCAGTTATCTGCCCAAACTCATCCTGCAACAGAAAAGTTCTCATCCCATGTAGAATTCCTTCTGAACCTTCTTTGAGTGTTGCCGAGTGCTTGCCTGTTTTGACACCCAGACCTCCTGCCTCTACTCCGTACAATAATACCTCTTTATCATCTAGAAATGGGAAAAAAGTACCCATTGCGTTACTGCCACCTCCCACACAACAAACAAGAGCATGAGGAGATCTTTTAGTAAAATTCTTTAACTGATATTTAATTTCCTCTCCTATTACACTCTGAAAATCCCTCACTATCATAGGATATGGGTGTGGTCCTACTACAGAGCCTATTAGGTAATAAGTATCTTTTACGTTTGTTATCCAATCACGTAACGCTTCATTTATGGCATCTTTGAGAGTTTTTGTACCCGAATCTACAGAGTGTACTTTTGCTCCCAATAATTCCATTCTAAACATATTCAATTTTTGTCGTTCGATATCAATTGATCCCATGTAGATTTCTGCCTTTAATCCAAGAACAGCTGCTGCCATGGCCGTCCCTACTCCATGTTGGCCTGCACCTGTTTCAGCTATAATTCTTTTTTTACCCATCCGTTTTGCCAAGAGACATTGGCCCAGACAGTTATTGGTTTTATGAGCTCCCCCATGCAGCAGATCTTCTCTTTTTAGAATTATCTTTGCACCTCCAACATAATCAGTAAGATTTTTAGCAAAAAACAGCGGAGTCGGTCTCCCGGCATAATTTTGGAGATAATAATCAAGTTCCTTTTTGAATTCTAAATCGTATTTTATTTTTTCATATGCTTGCTCTAGCTCATTAATAGCAGGAACCAAAGTTTCGGGAATATATTTTCCACCGTATTTTCCGTATTTACCCTGAATTGGAAACTCCCGTAGCTTTGTCATAATGTCACGCTCTCAAAAAATACAAGACCAAATCTATGCATAAGATAACTCCTTTATTTTTTCAAATACGTTTCCGGACTCCATGATACTAGTACCAACAAGGAACGCATCAACCCCAATTGACCTTAATTTTTTTATTTCATCTGATTTAGATATCCCGCTTTCACTTATAATAATATTATTTTGTTTATCAAATTTTTGTAGTAATTCAATAGTAACACTAATATCCACTTCAAGTGTACTCAAGTTTCGATTATTTATACCAATAATCTGTTTTTTGTTTTTATTTTTCAACACATCTTTAAATTCATCTTCCGTATGTACTTCAGTAATCACTTCCAGCCCCTTTTTGATTGCGTAATCAGTAAATTTCTCCAAACTTCCTTCGGCAAATCCCTTATCAAACACTGCTTTAATCAATAAGATACAATCTGCTCCAATTTTTCTTGCTGCGTCTATTTGAGCTTCGCTTACAATGATATCTTTCATCAGTAATGGTACGCTTACACTTTTTCTAATTGAAGCAAGATTATCGATAGAACCATCAAATAAGTAAGGTTGAGTAAGAACAGAAATTCCAACAGACCCAGAATTGGTCATTTGTATTGCCAAATCCTTGGGGTTTATCTTGGACTGGTCAAGAATTTTACCTTTTGATGGAGATGAGAATTTTATCTCTGAAATTACTGGAACATGAGTACATGTTAGGATTACTTTTCTAAGAGATATTATGGCGTGGCTGGCAAAGTCATATTTGTCTGCATCATACATACCCTTATCGACCGCTTTATAGGAATTATCGGCCAATGTTCTAAGTCCAGTTTCTCTTGAGAAAAATTTACTCAAAGTTACATCAGAAAGTGATCTTGCTTTTAATCATATATCTGTATTTAGATGCATATACAAATTTGAGATTAGAATTTCTAATATGTTAAACTAGTCCATTGTATTACCGGAAAATAATTGGCAATGACAAGAGCGCCTAGACTCATTTCCGCTGTAGGCAATGGCTCATCTACTACCGTGTTAGTGAAAAGAGGGAGGACTGTATACAAACTGAACGATATCACAACAATGACTATTACGATAATTATAATAATTTTTTTCTTACTCATGTGCCTATTACCAGACTCCATTTATTAACCTGATAGGTTTGCGCTGCCAAATAGAGTCGAGAATGCCTTGCACCATATCAGTACAGTGTTAAATTTTGCCAGATCTGTTCCAGATGGGATTTCATAATTCTGATTTCCAATGTTGCCTTTCAATTTTCCAAGATTGACAATGTCAGATGAGTCGGTACCAGTAGCAAGATACACATACAAATCAGGCCCATTAGTAGCCTTTAGACTTTCCAATCTTAGGAAAGTTCTCCCGTCTTCAAGATTTATGATTTTAGCAACACCTGCAACCATGTGAAAACCATCCCCAGCATCTTTAAAATTACCGATTAAGGACATGTCATCGTTTGGAACCATAGTTTCGGTCATATTTTCATCTACAGTAGAATTTTGTTTTGAAAATTCATTCATTACCATCTGTCTTTCTTCCCCAGTCATGTTTTGAGCTACTAAAATTCTTTGATCCTCTGAAATATTCATGAATCTCTCCACATTAGAAGATACGGAAAAGGAAAGTTGCGAGCCGGTGGTCATTAACAATACGGAGGATACTACGATTGCAGTGATCAATACTCTATTGATGCTTGTAGTTTTTCTCAAATTAATTTCAATTAAATAAACTCATGTTTCTTTTAAAAAGATTTGTCCAAATTAGATCCAATTCTAAATTATTCCGTATTAAGAATAAAGATGCTCTTCTTTCAGTTTTTATTTGGCTTGCTTATTCTCCTCGAACAATCCAATTGTATTACTTTCAGTGTCCTTGAAGAGTAGCGTGTAACCAATACTAGGTATCGGTGTTTTAGGCTGAATAATTTTGCCACCATTCGATTCGATCTTACTAATATAATTATCTATAGATGGAATATTTATGAAAGGCGTGGTCCATTCACCTATCCTTTCACGTTTAGATAACCCTCCATCAATGCCAGGCTCACTTGATTCGCCGGTTTTGATCTCCCAATACTCCTTAGGGCCATCCCATTTGTTAATCTGCCAGCCAAAGACTTTGCTGTAAAAGTTTACTGCACGATCCGGGTCATCGGCAGTGAAATCCAAATATGATATTCTTGGCATACCGTGTAAGGCTTAACATACCTTAAAAGAGTTGAAGAGTTCGCCGAGGTTAATTAATAAATATATTATGATCATGCTATCAATCATACTTGAGAATTGTCTGAAAGTAAGATTTTCCTTGATAGGTCAAAGCTGTCGGCAAGATACATACCTGATGAGCTTCACCACAGAGAAAGAGAAATGTCGCTATTATTGACGATGTTCAAAGATTCATACATCAAACCAGAGCGATTCTTGTTTTCTACCCCACAAATAGTAGGAAGGTCAGGAATAGGAAAGACATCTACGATAATAAAATTTTCAAGCATGCTAGAAAATGAATTTACCAAAGCTGGACTAACACTAAAGGTTGCATACATTAATCTGAAACTTCAGGGAGGCAATAAATACGCAGTTTATCGGTTTCTACTAGAAAAAATTGCTCCCGAATTGCCTTCACAAGGACTTAGTGCAGAAGAGATGTTGAGATATCTTCTCTCATACTTGTATGAAAACAAATTATATACATTGATTATTTTGGATGAAATAGAATTCCTGTTACAT
>DASQWJ010000132.1:0-2151 GCA_035640315.1 Nitrososphaeraceae archaeon | reverse complement strand
TGAATCTACGATACCTGCATCTGAGTAAGCACGACATAGTTCATCAAATTCAATATCGAAAGCGCTCATAATAATTGCTCTCACATTAGGACTTGAACTTTTGATTCTCTTTAATAATTCTAAACCGTTAATACCTGGCATTCTGAAATCAGAAATAACAAGTGCATAATCCTTTTTGTTGTTAGTAAAATGCTCTAGTGCAATTACTGGGTCGTTAAAAGTGACAACTGATATTCCGTCAATGCTATCACAAATGGCTTCTCGGAATAGTTCTGTTATATCAAGCTCATCGTCTACGATACTAACAATCCGATTGTCAGTTGATATCTTTACTGCGCCTCCACAAATTCCTTTGCTTATGCATGTTTGGAACACTGTATGAGAGATGTTTTTTTATAAACTTTTTTTGTGAGATTTATATAGTTTTCAAATTGTCTTGCATTGAATAACGATAGAGAGGCAAATTTATGTCAGACATATTGAAAACTGATCCAATTTAACGTAATAAACCAATATTTAAATAGAAATTTATCGAAATTCAGTAGTCATCTATTTCTGATAGTGGATGACCACTTCCGATTGGCTGGTTCCTGGTATTGTGACATTAGGCACCAGCCAATTATTTACGATTCACCTGTAAGTAATTTTTTCATATCATTTCATTTAACATCCTAATTTAAATTCTTGGTATCTCTGTCAAGCTTCCCAACTTGGATAATGCTGTCTATTTGAATATCATCGCTTCTAGTGACAAAACTACTAATTGTTGGAGTAGCTCCTCTTCCTAAGCTCAAAGCTTTCTTTCCCTTTCGCAGTATTGAAATACTGAGACCTTTATTATTTAGGGCTTCACCCACTATTTTAGCCGTTCTCAGCTTTTCAAATAGTCCTACATTACCACTTACTTGTTCTGCCATGCCTAAAATTTTGGGTTCTACTATATTCACAGCTACCTTATCACCATCAAATTCCAATTCAATGGCCGTCTTGGCACTTAACATTATGCTAATCTTTCCACTAGATCCTTTTACAACATTGGCTATTCTATCTATGACGAATGATGCGTCCTTATCAAAGTTACTAACTGATGACAACATAAGTGACCTGTCAGAAAATTTTATTCCATTGTTTTTGATTTGTCAGTAAGCTGAGTTGATATTATGAACTTCCCATTAATTTTCCATTTTGCACTACCTAATTCTTTACCTTCAGGACCTGTTGCCTTTGGTATGTCAATTTCCAAATTATTAAAGTCGTATGTAACTTCCATATCCTTACCTGTCAACTTATCTACTATATCTCGAACAACATCAGACCAATTTGAGATGCTTGTCTCATCATTTTTGTCTTTATCATCATTCAGTTCCTTCGAAGCTTCCTGTTTCAAACTCTCCATGTAAATTTCTATTCTACATTTTATTTAACGCTTGTAGTGGGGTTACTCCATAATTTTTAGAATTTCATTAATTGGTCATTCGATCTCTAAAGTTTTGATTGCATTAGTTTGATCCATGAATTATCTTATTCCACACATTCTCTCTAGAAATTTTATCCTTTCAAAGGTAACGTAACTACAAATGTTGCTCCCCTTGAATTAGGATTGTTATGAGCCTCAATTTTACCATGATGCGCTTGAACAATGTTCTTTGAAATATATAGTCCTAATCCCAAACCTTTCTCAGATTTTGTCTTAAACTTGGAAAATAAATGTGGAATTATTTCTGCGTCTATTCCAGGACCGTTATCTTTAATTGTAACTATAGCTTCATTTGTTTTTTCTTTCTTCTTCAAACTAATATTAATAGAGCCCTCGTTTGTGAACTTTATCGCATTATCGAGCAAGTTTGCAAAGACTTGAAATATTTTATCTTTATCAGCAATAATATCTATTCTGCTAGTGGGAGTAAAATCTATTCTTACCTTGTCGGATTTCCGTAAATCTACCTGTTGATTAATATCTCTGATTACATTTTCAATCTTTACATTCAAGTCAAAAATTGTTTTATTTAGTTTCATAGTCTGCGATTCTATTCTGGCGATACTTAGCATGTTAGTTACGAGAGAATAGAGCCTCTCAGCATTTCTAGATATAGCCTCCTCGTACTGTTTGTTCCTTTCTGGAAGATCTTTGAGCATCTCAGAGTAGCCTAT
>DASQWJ010000131.1:0-3090 GCA_035640315.1 Nitrososphaeraceae archaeon | reverse complement strand
AATCATATTAGTTGCGTCAGCATTTGTTATAGGAAGCATTCTAAACACTACATCTTTGAAAATTTCTGTGTAAATGCCACCTAGGCCAACCATGATAACTGGTCCAAATTGAGAATCATTCTGCAAGCCCACAATCAGTTCGGTACCTTGTGGAACCATTTTTTCAAGGAGTACACCTTTAACTTCATACTGCTTGGCCAGTCTGCTGTACATGTCATTGAACGTTTGACTAACCTCTGTTTCTGAACTCAGGCCAACTCGAATTCCGCGTACGTCAGTTTTGTGCAAAATTTCGGGAGAAACTATTTTTGCCACCAATGGGTATCCTAGTTCGTCTGCCTTTTTAACTGATTCATTGACATCAGTAACTAAGGCATACCTGGGGACTTTTATTTCATATTCAGACAAAACCTCTTTGGCAGATTCTTCAGTTATTACTTTATCTCCACGTGAAATAATGTTATCAAAGATCCCTTGAACCTTGCTCTTATTATTCATTAAATTATCTTAAAGAAATTCTGGTTCAGCTTCTAATTAACTTTGCGCGGCTGTAGGTACCATATAGATTATTCCTCAAGCAGTACAAAAAAGGATATTATTTATTTTAGCCTTATTAATTTTCAACAACTCAGCATTTCATTGTTTATATTCCAAAATAAGTATTTCATTAGTTGCAGAGACTATAATATTGGATTCCGGCTAACTACGAATAAAGTGAATTTGGTTATAGACAGCTATAGTTGCTATATCATGTCTTAAAAATGCCGTAGAATGTTAAAAATATCCATTGATTACATTTTAACCTGTATTTTTCAATATTATTGAACACATCGAGATTCTTTTCCTCCAAAGGCGTAAAAGTTTGTATTGATCTATGCAGCAGCCAAACCAACCCTTTTTAGATGGCAATAGGCTGTAACATGTCCAAGAATCCTGTTCGGGATCTTATACTTCATTGATATTTATATTACATGATTTTCCGGTCTGCCTTAATAAGATATAGCTTTTTGTTAGTCTGTAGCTTAATTTCATATTATACTGTCAATATCGTTTCAATTTTAGATATTATCGTTATTTTATAGATTCATGAACTGATTATAAAGCATGACTTTCAATCCAGCTTCTACTTTCTGCGCCTTGAATTTCTTTGACAACAAATCTTCGCCAAATACTCTTTTGATTGAAGAGAAAACTATTTCAGCGATCCATCTTTTTCCTGCATCTTTTAGCTGCTTCCATCCTTCATATCCCAGTTTCTTGACAAGGAAAACCTCATCTTTTCGTAGAGAACACCATTTTGATCTGGCGGATGCATTCTTTCTAATACTAATAGCTGGTTCTGCATTTATATCATCCAATAAGTTGAAGTTCCTTCTGTTGTCATATGCTTTGTATGCGTGTACCTTATCAATATCATATTTTTCTGCTGCTTCTCTTACTAATGGACCAAATTTTGTAGTATCATGTACATTTCCTTTCGTTATTCTAAAAGAAACAACTTTCTTGGATTTTGTATCAACGGTTATATGTAATTTGACAAACTCTTTTTTCTTCTGCATCCATTTTTCTTCAATGTAGTTGCCCTTCTTTGATATGGTCAGACCTGAAGCATCGACAATCAGTGTTATCGGTTCATAATCATCATTTTCGAAACTCATCTTTTCAATAGATGGTTTGACCTTTAATATCCTCCTCCTCATATGGATAAAATGCATTTCCTCAATCCTAACATAATCTGATAATCCACGCACTATGCCCTGAACTGTACGGTATGGGATCTTGAAACCAATCTTTAAGAATGCAATGAACTGGATGTAACTATCACCATACTGAAATGGTGCTCCTACCTTGCTATCGTTCATCTTTTTAATTTCAACATTGGCTGATTTGAGAAAACTAACATCAATCAGAATACGTCCACGTTCAATCAAAGATTCATTATAATCATGCCATGATGATGACTTGTTTCCTGGCATGGTACTAGAATGATAATGGTTTAGCTATAAGAATTGCGCTACAATCTAGCTTTTTGTCAAACTGTAGTAGATCATAGCTCTGCTGCCTTTCGGCTGTCATAGTGACCACAGCTATTGTAAAGCTAAAAAAGAGATTTAAAGCTAAAAAAGAGATTTAAAGCAATTAGTAAGATTACAACCGTTGTGAATAAAGGTCTGAGTCATGAACACCAAAAATACATAGTACTTTAGATTAGTCATGAGATTGTTTTTCTATTTCCTCCATCTATCAAAAACAAGATCTCTAAATTTTAAACTCATATTATTTTCCTCCAATTTCAGTATTATATGTAGATTTGTATTGGGAAAGTCGTGTAATTGCAGGATGAAATATATATATTCACTTCGGTAGCAATCTGCCAATTATTAAGGTTTATTTTAGATATTACTTCTATACCTACAAGGGACATTGGATCGTATTTTCTTCTTAGCGCTATGTGAATATTTATTTAATTAATACTATCTACATGTAGATACTATTTCGCTAGCAGTGATTCTAATTGCAAAAGCTGATTAGTTGCTATTATGTTATTATTAAAGTATGAATTAGGTTATGGTATGAGTATATTTGATCCTTCAATCTATACCGTGGCATTTCCTTACCTATTTATAGCAAGTTTTCCCACCTTCGGGATAATATTAGTAACTAAATGGATATTTAATGATAGAAAGAACAAAAAAGTGAGATGAACTTAAGGAACAAGGCTCATGGAAAGTAGTGTTCTCCAAGATCTTTTTTCAAATACGTTAGGATTGTGTCCTTTAAAATTGACTTTTTTAGAAGCTCGTTTTGTCAGGTACAATGTGAAGGCCCCCAGCATTGTCCAGAATCGTTTATCTGGATTCATAGTATAAGAATCTAAAGCCCACTTTGCAGCCCAGTGAGCTTTGGGATGATGTTTTAGTGTATAGCTTAAAATCAGCTCTTTAGAACTAGACAGGATATAATAGGCATGCTGATAGACTTCTTCTTTTGAAGTATAATTTGCTTTGATAATTTTTAATTTACCTTGCTTCATCGATTGCAAAATATCGTCAAGACTTTTCTCTGATTCCACAGAATTTATACATCTAC
>DASQWJ010000130.1:0-4598 GCA_035640315.1 Nitrososphaeraceae archaeon | reverse complement strand
ATGATAGAGGAGACGAAGTACTACAGTTAGCAGAATCACAATATCCTATCCAGACAGAAATAATTGTAAAGAGAATAGCCGACCTGATAAAATCCGGAGAAATAGATTCACCAATCTCTGGAGGTGAATTGCTGGCTATTTTCCGGTCTGTGGGATTACGAGTACGAGTCGATACCAACATTAGAATTGAAGATCATGGAAAATTTATCTCGTTTGGAGAGAAATTAAAAGAAGGAATCTGACAAATATTTCCTGTGAATCATTCAAATTAGAGTCTTGAAAAATAATGTTACCCGAAAAAAATCATTCAGCAGTTTTTAATGGACCAAAGAATTTTGAAATTAAGGATTTACCTATCTCTCGAAAAGATAATGAAGTATTGCTAAAAACTCTGTCATGTGCAGTTTGTGGATATGATGTGCGTGTCTTTAGAGAAGGCCATCGAAAGGTCAGGCCTCCGATTGTTTTAGGACACGAGATATGTGCAAGGACGTTGAGTACAATAAATTTGCCAGATGGTCAAGTAATTCCTGAAGATAGAAGAGTAATAGTTTCTCCACTAATACCATGTTTAGATTGTCATGAATGCAGCGGAGGATACTTTAATTCCTGCAATAACCTTAACGAAATTGGATCAAGTATTAACGGTGGATTTGCAGATTACATAAGCATTCCTAGCAATAATATACTAATTAATGGTATCATTCCTATTGAAAATAACATACACGATGACGAAGCATCACTTATAGAACCGCTATCCTGCTGTCTTAACGCACATTTGAATTTCGACATTCCAATTAGTGGTGAATTTGTGATAATTATTGGAGATGGACCAATTGGACTAATCCATTTGCAAATATCAAAACTGTACGGGGCCAAAACAATTGTTGTTGGTAAAATTCCTTCGAGATTAAATGAGGCCAAATCGATTGGCGCAGATCTGGCACTTTTGAATAGTGAACCAGATGATTGCAGAAAGGAAATTTGGGATTATACCTACGGGAAAGGAGGTAAATTAGTTATTGTGGCTACAAGCAATCCTGAGGGTATTGATTTGGCGCTCAAATTAGCAGGAAAAAATTCACTAATTAGTTTATTTGCCGGAACATCTAAAAATAAGGTTCTAAGTATAGATCCCAACTTAATTCACTACAATCAAATAACTCTGAGTGGCAGTTTTAGTTCGTCTCCAATGGTAATGAAAAAGGCCATGGATCTGGTGCATAAACAGAAGATTGATTTAAGGAGACTAATCACTCATCGATTCTCACTTGATGAAATAGATAAGGCATTTAATGCAACTGAAGGTTATGACGGTCTAAGATCAGTAATAAATTCCTTTTAATCTTAGTTTATTGCCTTGGTGGTCTCAGGTACGAGTTCGTATTTGGATTTATAGCCTCTTGGATTTATCATAAGTCCATCGTAATTAAAGGTTGACGAATTGCCTATGATAACTGTGGTAATCATCCCTAACATATCATTGTAATCAAGTAATTTCTCTAATGTGGTAACTACAATTTTCTGACTGTCTCTGAATGCACCCTTCACAATTGCTACAGGTGTGTCTGGTTTTCTATATTTAAGAAAAATGTCTCTAGTATCTTTAAGCTGATGAACTCTCTTTTTACTCGCTGGATTGTAGATTACAGTTACATAATCTCCCAAAGCAGCAGCTTCGACTCTCTTGACAATAATTTCCCAAGGCACAAGGAGATCGCTCATACTCACTACCGCAAAATCAGTCATCAATGGAGAACCAATTAGTGCCGAACAAGAGTTCAAAGAAGAAACACCTGGAACACATTCGACATAAATTCCTTGATCATGTTTCCACTGCTTATCTGCAAGAATTTCATAAATCAGTCCTACCATCCCATAAATCCCCGGGTCTCCTGATGAAACCAGTGACACTATCCTTCCCTTTTCAGCAAATTCAATGGCTTGATTGGCTCTATCGACTTCCTGAGTCATAGGATATCGATAAACTTCTTTACCTTGAATTAGATCTTCAACTAATGAAACATAAGTATCATAACCTACTATGATTTCGCTTTCCGCAATTACCTGTTTAGCCCTAAAAGTCATATGATCGTGATGTCCTGGACCAACGCCTACCACGAATAATCTCCCCTTGGTATTCTGCATATATACAATAGAGATTTCAGAATAATATAATATTATTTCTAATCGACCCAATTCGATCTTCAAATTCTATTGTGCTTCGTTGTGGGTAATGTGGAAAATGTTAAAATAAAATCCATCTCATTGTCATAGTATGGCAATATTGGATGAATTTTCTAAGGAATCTCTTGACAAGATAATAGACAATGTAGTATCGTGCCTTCCACTAATAGAAAACATGTTCAAAGATCAAAATAATGAATTTAGAAAAAAGATCGGAATAGAAAACAGGAGGGACTTTATCCTAGGATCTGTTTGGTGCATCATTTTGGAAAAGTATATTATTGCCAACTACATCCATTCCGGCAAGACCATTAATTACGAGAATGGGTTGGAAGTTAGTAGATATGTATTGGATAAAATTTCTAAATCAGATCTCTTAATGTCCATAAAAAATGTTCAATGAAGTTGATATTAATTACCTGTATTGGATTACATTTGTAATCAAACGATTGGGAATATTCTGTTACATGAAAATTAATTAATGGGGGTTGTCACATTCATTTTCTTAATTGGACAAAAATCTAGAAAATCCAGAATTCTTCAAACTGGGTATTACAATAATTTATGCAATTGTAATTGCATTAAGTATTGATGCATCAAAGACTATTTTAATTCCGTTCTATTCTATACCTGTAAATTTCTTAAACGCTATTATTCTCGTTTATGGTTATTTCTTTATAATAACAGGTTGGATTGAGTATCATTTCCTAACGCAAAAATTTAACGGAATAAACAGAGCTATATTACCAACTTTTGTAATAGAGATAGGAATACTATTCCTTTTCTATTATGTCATAATTGCAGGGAGTGAGAATGGTGCGGGCTATTTGATCCCGGATGTTTATTTGTTTGTAACACCTCTTATTTTTCTTCTTTTGACTCTGAGGGATATGTATAATACTAGTAACTACAAAATTGAAAACCTAGTCCGTTATAGGAACATGTCGCGGAACTTTCTTTTTATTTCTATTATTGTTTCATTGTCATATCTTGCAGAAACATATGCCACCGGTTTTCAATCATTTGGGATGTCTGCATTCTATAGGGATTTAATATTTGCGTTTTTGACGCTTACGCTGATTGTAATATACAGGATATTGAGATGGCGAGAAATCAATTCTGCTCCTTCAACTTCCTGATTGAAAGAACTTGAATTTGAAGCATTACACCTATTTATAAAGAAGAGATATACAAGCCTAGTATATACCATGCAGAAGGTCATCTTTACCGACATTGATGGAACTTTATTAGATTCTCGTTCTCCAGACATGAATAAAGTGAAAGAATTGGTGGACATGACTTTACAAAATGGTATTCATCTGATATTTTGTTCCTCAAAAACAGAACAGGAGCAGAATAAAATCAAATCCCAAGTATACTTACACGAACCGTATATCGTGGAGAATGGGGCGGCAATAATAATTCCAGTCAATTATTTTAAGAAAGCTATTCTAACCAATTCAAGGATTTCGCAAGATAACTACGTTATTGAAACTGGAGGTTCTGCAATAAAGATCAGGTCACTTCTAAAAAAGATTAAAGACAATTATGATATCGACTTTAAGGGGGTATCAGATCTTGGCGTATCTGAACTTTCGAAAATAACCAAACTTTCTGAAGAATATGCTAGAAAAATGAAGGACAGGAAGTATAGCGAAACAGTAGTTCAGATAGATAATAAAAAATTCAAAGACTTTGTAAGGATTATTGAGAAGGAAGGATTAAAAATCATTCCTGGTAATCAATATTTTGATATTACTTCAGGTAACGATAAAGGAACAGCTGTCAAGATTTTGATTGATGCATTTCGTAAAGAATTCACAAATAATGTTATTTTCTTTGGGATTGGTGATAGTAAAAACGATGAGTCCATGTTATCATTAGTGGATTTTCCAATGTTAGTTCAAAAATTTGATGGCAGTTGGGAAGATTTGAAGTTCGATAAGCTGAATATGATAAATGGTGTGGGTCCAAAGGGATGGGAAATTGCACTTGAACTTATTATTAAATATCAGGATATACCATGAACTTGATTCTACTCTAGCTTATTTCTGAAATTTGAGTTTTATCAAATTCTGCCCTCCTATCTTCGTAACTTCAATAAGATTTTCTCGTTCAAGCCTCTTTATTAGTCGCCATAGACTTGTTTTTGGGAGTATGAATTTATTTCTAATTTCACCTTCAAATGCTGCTCCTTCTTTTTCTGAGATATAGACAAGTATATCCTTTTCTTCCGGTTTTAGATTTCCTTTCTGTCGAATAACCTCAGAAATAAAGTTCTGCAGATCTGATTTTCCAGCAGTGACTTCCTTATTTGTTTGTTCTTCATTACGAGATTGTTGGTCAATCAAATTGTTTTCTTTAAGATTACTAGTCTGATTGCCTGGGTTGTAGAAATCATTTTTGTTAAT
>DASQWJ010000129.1:0-8691 GCA_035640315.1 Nitrososphaeraceae archaeon | reverse complement strand
TATCACAACTAAAGAAGTAACAAAGATGCTCAAACCAACTAAAGTAATGACTCTATTATGCACCACTATGTACTCTACTCGATAAAGAAGGACGGCGTATTTATGTATTGTACTGAGCTTATCGAATTTTGTGGAAATTATGATAATTACAGTTTATCTCTACTGGTTCCATGTTGAATTGGATTCTATTCTTTTGGGACTATCATCGCCGCTTGAAATAGTTCCATAAATGGGAGTATCGCCAAAGTGATTTTCAACTTTTGCAGGATCTACCCAAATTGTCACTAATTTATCGTCAATGAATTTGATAGTTGTTGGAATACCTTGTGCCATTCCCTCTCTAAGGCTAACAGAAGATGTGCCGGTAAAAACTTGAGTAGAATTTTGTTCTATTGATTTATTTGCCAAGTTGAAATTTGTTAAAGCATGTGTATGGGAATTCTCACCATCTAACATGGTCATCTCAAATGATGTGCTGAACACTGAAGCATTAGCTTGTTCATTTCCTGACATGTTTAGCAGGTTGGATTTCCAATGTCCGGACAATAGCCAAGCACGATTACCCTCGTTGTCATTTTGTATGCTGACAATGTTTCCGAATTGAAAACTACCTTGGGTGCGATAACCTGGATTTTCTGGTTGAGCAGAAATGCCAATCAGAAATTCGCCACCTAAATTTCCTACTACTGAAAGTCCGATAGTAATCAATCCAGACAAGAGGATTATTTTTTTCAATTTGTTAAATTTAGCTAAAAGGATAAGATAAACCTAGCGTCACATGCCTTTAGCCAAAGTTGAGCTTTCGCATCAGATGATATTGATAAGAATGGTATTGCCAACGACTCGAGACTTATTGATTATCATGTTATTAAGAGCCTTTTGATTTTAAGGCCTCTTATTTATTAAATTATGAGGGAAGCAACATAAAGACTCCCGGTTTCTCAATAAAACATTTATCATGCTTTCAAAATACGAGGTAGTAGAATTAAAAAACCTTATTTGAGGTTGAGTAGAAATTCTTGTTCTAATTTTTCGTGTTGTGATTTTTTAGTAAATAGCATACTATGAAAATAGTGCCTCATTTTTCAGGAGGTTAAATATCGTTTGTACATTACCTTAGTTGTGTCATTTCTTGCATCATCGAGTGAGATGAATTTACTCTTGCAGGGCTAGTTCTATATGATTTCAACAATAATATGTTCACTATTCTTAGAAAATCGCAAGCGTTACTATAAAGTGAAATAGGTACAAATCAAAGTCTATACCATGACATAATCTTAGAATTCAATGACCTGTAGGATAACTAACAGTGTTATTTGCAATCAGGTTTCAATATCACTTTTTATAATTTAAAATCAAAATGACTAATAGGAGAAGCAGGGTTACTCATCATTTTGAAAGTTACCCTAAAGTGATCCTACAAAATATTATAAATCAGAGCAGGATAACAGACGTATGAAAAATAGAATGATCTGAATTTCAATTTGATATTTCAGTATTGGATTCGATATCATAGATACTTTTTGCACTTACATAATTTGCAAGATCTGTCAAGGGGATCTCCTGTAGACCTTGGATGAAGTGGTGAATAGTGTTCGTCGCTTCTATGATGGCAATTTGGATTTGAACACTGCCTTGCATTTTGAGCTTGAGCCAATTTCTCTTCTTCCTGCCTGTTTATTTTCAATAGAATACCAAAGATACTACTAATTAGGAAGTTAAGAATTTTTCACTCCGTTAACCCATGACACATTCTGTTCATTGGGATGTTCTGATGTTAATGACTTTAAATAAAAATCGATTCTTTAAATAAAAGTCAATAACAGTATTAGGAAACACATATCGACAGAAACAGATATCAGATAGAATCAAATCCAATTAGTTATGAGAACGGGTACTTTCTCCTGTAAACACTGCAAGATAAGATTTCAATTAATAGGAATCTCTACTACAAAAAATCCAGTTTTCTGCGCATACTGTGGTAACAATTCATTAGAAAAAGCTAACATAATTTTTGGATAGACGTCGTAATATACAATTACTAAATCAGTCAAACCAAAGTTTTTGTTAATCTAGTGAAGGTTGTTATCCAAATATTTTTTATGACACCCTTTGGCAAATACTTCTTCCTTTAGTGTCAACATCAAGCAAGGAAGTGATGACACATATTTTATTCTTGCAATCAACAAAACCAAAAACATGGCTTAGTTCATGTACCGTAAGTTTTTCACGCGTTAAGACCATCGGGATTAGAACCTTGCTCTTAAGTGGGAATCCAGCTACGACATAGTTTGCTTTTCAATATAATTGTAGGGTTTTTATCTTTAAGATATACCGTTTAGTGGATTTTTGCCTGCTCCTCTTGAGTTTCCTCTCTCCAGTTTCCTCTCGTATTACATTTGCGGCAAAGCCTTCGAGCCATGAACCGTTCCATAGTCTCGCCGTATTTTGGTCTAATAACGTCTCTATTGCCGCAAGAGCATCGCATGTATTTGCTCAATCTAATGGATTAAAGGGCCTTATAGCTAATAAGTATTATAAATTAAAATTCTGATGCACCAAATGTGGGAAACTTTAAGTTTTGTTAACAGCTCTTCATTTAAAGGCTGTTTGTTAATATTATGGCCCTTAAGACTTGGTCTTAAAGCATCTATCAATTCATCAATTCATCATATGAACTATTTTCTTTATCGTATTCATTTCGTGGTCGAAAGACGTCGAGTCAGTGTATGTGAATATAACTATGTTGTCTAATAATGGAACTTGATTTAAATAATATTCAGATAAATATTATTTTGTGTAGGGTTTCACTCTATATCTAATGCATCTGGCCGATTATATTCGACAAAGAAAATGCAAAATGAAGTGCAGATTATGTGGACGCGTATTCAAAAACGATAACGAATTAGATACTCATATTAGGACTGACCATAGAGAAGTGTGACGGATGTGGAGTATTTATCTAGACAAGGGTAAGGAAAAAATCAGTCTTAGCAAATTAGTCGAGTCAGAATGTCTTCTATTTACTTCTTTACTGTTTTATCTCTTACGAGCATGAGAACACACAATACGGTAAAGGCTGTCTGAAATGTCTCTATAGCTATTCCCATGGAATTTACGGGAAGGTCCCTTCCAATTATTGGGTTGTCAGGAAATCTTGTAATTATCCAGATGATAATGAGGATTATCGTACCGCCTATACCGACATAAGTCCATATCCTTCCCCATGTTCTTAATGTCGGAAGAGTCCAGAATACCTGCGTAATTCCAGCAACTAAGAAGAAGACGCCCACTGACAAATTATTCACTATAACATTTGAAGCCAACGATAGATGCAATATTCCTGCTATGAAGGTACATGCTCCTGCAGCATAAACCAGTGACTTTTTAGACAACAACCAATTATTATTATAGACAACTACTATATATAGAATAAATTACGGCTTGCGATTGCATTTCTAACAAATGTGGTCATTAGTGGGCTCTTTAATTACATAGTTTAGATTTTACTACGTATTTCACAAAATAGTTTGATACTTTTAGTATAGTTTCTGATTGTACCTCCAGATATTTCCTTTCTCTCAACCCGTTCTCTTTGAAAGTAAATAAAATTCAAATTATTACTCAATGCCCAGTTGGTATCTTTTTTCCTTTCTTGCCAAAATACTTAGCTCTTTGTTCTAATGTTTTACCTGGTATTGCGGCAAAATTGAAAAATTTTGACACTCTTGTCTGATATCTATTTCTAATCATGGGTGATCTCATAGAATTGAGAAACTATCCAAGGGTCGAGTTTGGATTCTTTTTTCAGCTTAGTTTTTAACAATTTTTCTATACCTTACTATTACAGAAACCTACCTAAAAGCACTTATATCGGTATGGGTCCAGAGGGATTTGAACCCTCGACCAACTGCTCCGCAGGCAGCCATTCTATCCAAACTGAACTATGGGCCCTTTAATGTCTAGTCATAATTCCTTATATGAACTAGTTGTGTAATTTTGATACAACTCATTTGGGGCAGATACTCAAGAGTAATGCTATTCGCAATTTCTGAAACAATATATGTCCATAACTTTGAATTATAACAATAATCCGACACAAAATGACCAATACTTTCCAAGATGAAATTAAGAACCACATACTTTTGTTTGATGGCGCAATGGGAACTGAAATTCAGAAACTCAAACCAAAACCAGCGGACTTTCCAAATAATAAAGACGGATTTAATGATGGGCTTGTATTATCTAGGCCAGAATGGATTAAAAATATACATAGAAGTTATTTAGAAGCAGGTTCAGACTGCATAGAGACAAATACCTTTGGAAGTAACCAGATTAAACTCCAAGAATATGGTTTTGGTGAACAAACGGTATCAATAAATAAATCAGCTGCAGAGCTTGCAAGTAGTGTAATTAGGGAATTTACAGATGGAAAAAAATTTGTTGTGGGATCAATGGGACCCACAGGATACTTGCCAAGTTCGAATGATCCTGATCTTGGCAATGTTCCCCTAGCCAACATCATTGAAGCTTTCGACCTACAGGCACAAGGACTATTACTGGGAGGCGTTGATGTTCTACTCATAGAAACAAGCCAAGATATTCTCGAGGTTAAACTGGCAATAACAGCATCGTTAAATGCTATGGATAAGATTGGTAGAAAAGTACCAATAATATCTAATGTTACTTTAGATAAATATGGCAAAATGTTGCTTGGTACCAACATCCAATCAGCATATACAACCGTAAGCGATATGGGGATTTCTGTTTTTGGATTGAATTGCTCTACCGGACCTGTTGAAATGGAATCAAGTATAAGGTGGTTAGATGAACAAAACGAATTACCAATACTGGTCATGCCAAATGCTGGAATGCCAATAAACGATGGTGGCAATGCAGTCTACAAAATGACCTCAAAAGACATGTCTCATCATCTTGGGGAGTTCTTACACAAATACAAGAAAGTAAGAATGATAGGAGGTTGCTGCGGAACAACCCCTGAACACATCAGAGAACTAAAAAGTACGCTAAAATCGTATAACTTATAATTCACAAACAATCAATTGACATCATCACCATTAAATGGAATTAAAACATGTACCCCGCGTTAGTTCAGCGCTAAAGGCTGTAGATTTAGTTCAAATTCCTCCACCTCTCATAATAGGCGAACGACTAAATACACAGGGTTCGAAAAAGGCCAAGAGGTTAGTGCTGTCAGATGATTTTGATGGTTTAATAGATCTTGGCAGGGAGCAAGTAAATGATGGTGCCCATTGTATTGATGTTTGTGTAGCAACGACCGAAAGGTCCGACGAACTTGAATTTATGAAAAAATTGGTAAAGAGATTGAGCCTGGAAATCGATGCTCCTCTGGTAATTGATTCTACAGATCCCAAAGTCATAACCGATGCGATTAGTCAAATTCCGGGAAGACCAATCATTAATTCAATAAACCTTGAAGGAGATGGCTCGCGCTTCCATTCTCTTGCCCCAATCATGGCAAAATTTGGCATTCCAGCAATTTCCATGTGCATAGGACCAAATGGTATGGCAAAGACATCTGATGATAAAGTAACGGTAGCAAAGTTACTGTACGATACTGGAAAGAAATATGGATTAAAACCATGGCAGTATATTTTTGATGTACTTACTTTCACATTAGCAACCGGAGAGGCCGAATATGCCAATTCTGCAGTTGAAACTCTTAAGGGGATTTCTTTGGTGAAAAAAGAAATTCCAGGTTGTTTTACTACTCTTGGACTAAGCAATGTTAGTTTCGGACTTCCTGCCAATGCTAGAAAAATAATCAATTCAGTATTCTTGCATCATGCTCTAAAAGCTGGGCTTGATACTGTGATTATTAACGCAAAAGACATAATCCCGATAGGTGAAATAAAAGAAGAACAAATCAAACTTGCCGAAGATCTCATTTTTAATAGGCATGCCAACGCTCTTTCTGACCTAATTTATTATTTTGAAAATAAGAATATCACGGTAACTAAGAATGAGCAAAAACTAGAAGAAATAAATAGCGATTGGAGTTTTGATAAACGCTGTTACTATCGAATAGTAAATCGTATAAAAGATGGAATCGAATCCGATGTAGTTGGAGCAATTGCTGACAAACTTGAAAGAAAATTAGATGAAAATATCGAAAATATTCAAAAAGAGGACATGTTAAGAAAGCATCCAGAATTGGCGCATGAGTCGGCAGTTGAAACATTAAATGAAGTACTACTTCCGGCAATGAAGGAAGTGGGTGACAAATTTGGGGCAGGAGAATTAATCTTGCCATTTGTATTGAAATCAGCAGAATGTATGAAATCCGCGGTATCAGAACTCGAGAAATACCTGATAAAGAAGCAAGGAGTAAGTAAAGGTAAGCTGGTTCTATGTACTGTTTATGGAGACGTTCATGACATTGGTAAGAATCTTGTAAAAACCATTTTTACTAATAATGGATATACCGTTTATGATCTTGGTAAACAAGTTCCAATTCAACAAATTATTGATAAAATTAAGGAGGTACAAGCCGATGCTGTAGGTCTATCCGCTCTACTCGTTTCTACTTCAAAACAAATGCAGTTTTTTATAGAAAAGGCAAGGGAACTTGATCTCAAGATCCCGGCTCTGTGCGGAGGTGCTGCCATTAACAGTGACTACATTAATAGAATCGCAAAAGCTGATGAGGTATACAAGGCAGGAGTATTTTATTGTAAAACTGCCTTTGATGGATTAAATGTTATGAACAAACTAAGATCTCCGGAAAGAGACAAGTTCGTTGAGGAGTGGAATAACAAGATTAGCAAGTATGATGAAAGGAAGATAGCTGGTATAAAAACGGAAGGACATTTTACAGCAACCAAGATAATACCAATATCGCCGCCAGTTGCACCACACTTCGATACGCCAATAATATTAAAACCTTCAGAAATTGATCTTGAGGAGGTTTGGAACTACTTGAATAAGAAATCTCTTTTTGTTCTCTCATGGGGTATAAGAGGAAAGTCTGCGTCAAATATAGGTGATCCAGAATCCCTGTTAGTAGAATGGAAAAAGAAAGTGATTGATGAGAAGCTCTTCTTGCCAACCGTTGTATATTCTTACTTTAGATGTAACAATCGAGGTAACAACCTTGTTGTTGAATCCAATAAACAAGGTGAGGTCGTTTTTGAATTTCCAAGATCTTCAAAACCAAAACACTTGTGTATTACAGATTATTTTGGCAAACGAGATACTGTGGCGTTTCAAGTAGTTTCCGTAGGTCCAAAAACTGTTTCAAAAATTGAAGAGCTAAATTCAACTAATAATTATACAGACGCATATTATCTTCACGGGCTGGCGGTAGAAACTGCCGAAGCGCTGGCCGAGTGGCTTCATCATAGGATAAGAAAAGAACTGCATATTGACAAAAATAGGGGTCTAAGATATAGTTGGGGATATCCTAGTTGTCCTGATACCATGCAACACTACCTCGTATGGAAGTTAATTGATCCTACCAGAACTGGAATAGGTCTTACTTCAGCAGGTCAGATAACTCCAGAATACTCTACTGCTGCCATAGTAGTTCATCATCCTGATGCAGAATATTTTATACTATAGATAATGAGATTTTAGAGATAAATGGCAATCAATGACTTTGTGCTCTCATGTGCTACCGACGATGTACCAGGATACTTTACTTATGAGGGTGAAAGCATGCTTATTGTTCAATCCAAAGAAGGTGCAAAAAATAATAAAAATGATTTTGAAAGAATTGAGGATTTTATGAGCGCATTGATTTCGCATGAATCGGTACATGTCGTGATAGCAAAATTAGTAGATGGTCAGATATCTGATTCCCTAGATGACCTTGAAATTGTTGTAGAAAGATATGGTAAAAAATACCAAGTGAGCCTAAATAATATGTTCTTTTCAACAGACTTTAGTGGGATTATTACAAGTTAGTATATTTGTTACTATCAAGTAGTGCTTGCAGCTTTTAGGGATTTGATATAATTCCTCAAATTATTCTGTAATTGAATGATATTATCCTGTTTATTAGCATCTATGATTTTGACAATGGCACTTCCCACTATTACTGCATCAGCTCCATAATTTGACATGAGCTTTACATGTTGTGGAGTACTAATTCCAAATCCCACAGAAATATTCTTTTTGGGGCCCAATTTCTTTATGTTCTTAATGGCAGTAAGAGTATATTTATTAAATGAATTTCTCATCCCCGTGGTACCATATACTGAAACTACGTAGACAAAACCAGTAGAGAGATTCATAGTATTTTTGATTCTCAAGTTTGATGTATTTGGTGCTACAAGAAATATTGATGCAAGTCCAAGATCCTTTGAATATTCTAAATATTTCTTTGATTCGTCAATAGTCATATCAGGTAGAATAAAACCATCTGTTCCTGCCTCCTTCGCCATTTCCATGAATTTCCTAAATCCATTTTTTTGTAAAATATTAGAATATGTCATGATTACTATTGGAAGTTCAGGATATCTTTTTCTTGTCTTTTTTATCAGATTCAAACATGTCCGCGGGGTCACTCCTTTTTGCAATGCCTTAAATGCGGCTTCTTGAATTACCGGTCCGTCTGCGATTGGATCTGAAAAGGGAATTCCTATTTCAATAATATCGGCGCCTCCTTCAACTATTGCTGAAATTATTTTCTCACAGGCCATTGGATTA